>NZ_JCBAMT010000066.1:0-40825 GCF_059760445.1 Achromobacter sp. D7-1
CGATAAGCCCGAGGGAATCTGAAGGAAAGGCCAAAGGCCTTGACGAAGATGACGAAGGGGCAGTCCGGAGCGAAGGCTCCGGACCGCAATCGTTGCCCCGCGCGCCCCAGGCCCCCGACGCCCCAAGCGCCCTAAGAACCTGCAACGTCCCGCATAAAAAGGCCACCTCAAGGCAACCGATACCGCTCTTCCCGATAAGCCCAACTAGCCCACAACGCATGCGCCAAGGCCTCTTCCGAGAGCTGAGAATCCAAAGGCTCCACCGGCGCATAAACCTCGTCACGCCCCACCGGCGCCGCCTCATACCGAAACTGCCGCGGCGGCTTCGAAGGCTCCAGCACCAGCAGTTGATCCCCCTGCAGATACCCGAAATTATCCGCGTACTGCATCATCGCCCGGTTCGGATCCCGCTGCGTCAGATCCGCGCCCAGCATCGGATTCACATTGTCCAGCCCAATCAAGGACAACATGGTAGGCGCCATGTCGATCTGACTCACCAGCCGCTCATCCTGCCGCGGCGCAACCCCCGCCCCCAGAATCAGCGCAGGAATCTGGAAATGCCGCACCGGCACCGGAATGGAGCCATAGACCCGCGAATCGTGATCCGCGATCACCAGGAACACCGTGTTGTCCCAGTACGGCGCCTTGCGCGCCTTATCGAAAAACTGCCCCAGCGCCCAGTCCGCATAGCGCACCGTGTTGTCCACCGTCGCCGGATCTCCCACCGGCTTGATGCGCCCTTCCGGATATTCCCACGGCGAATGGTTGGATACCGAGAACGCCAGCGTGAACACCGGCTTGTCGCCATCCGCACGCAGCAGCCGGTCCAGTTGGTTGAACATATCCTCGTCCGACGCCCCCCAAGACCCCTCGAACACCGGATTGACGAACTTCGGACGATCCACGATCTCATCGAAACCGTTGCCCAGGAAAAACGCCCGCATATTGTCGAAGTGCGACTCGCCCCCGTACACGAAGCGCGAGTGGTAGCCGTGCTTGCCCAGCACCTGAGCCAGCGTGAAGAACCCCGTCTGCGAACGCGGCAGCTTCACCACCGCGTCCGCCACGCTCGGCAGGAAGCCCGCCGTGACCGCCTCGATGCCCCGCACCGAGCGCGTACCCGTCGCATAGGCCCGGTGGAACATCCAGCCTTCCTTGCCCAGCCGGTCGATATTCGGCGTCAGATCGCGCCCGCCCAGACTGCCCACATACTGCGCGCCCAGGCTCTCCTGCAAGATGATCACCAGGTTCAGCGGCTTGTCCCGGCGCACCGTCGCCTTCTGCTCGTGCAGGCTGGGATAGCGCGGATCCAGCGGCGCGCCCGTCAGCCCGGCCTTCTCGCGCACGATGGCATTCATCTCATCCACTGCCATCTTGGGATACATGGCGGCAGAGGAACGCTCATCGCGCATCCGGTAGGCGGCGTCAAACACGCTGTACAAGGAATTCAGCGCCAGCGAATTCACCATGGCATCGGAGCTGTAGGCCACCTTGGCCGGATTGATGGGACGATGCTCCAGCGTGCCGCGCGCACCCAGGAACACCAGCGCCAGGATCACGAACGAAGCCACCGGCCGCTTCCACCAGGACATGAACGGATCGCGCACGCGGGTGGGGAACAGCCGGACCGACAGCCAGGCGGCCAGCACCAACACCACCAAAGCCGCCAGCAGCACGCCTTTGTAGCCCTGCCACAGCATCGACCCGACTTCCTTCGGGTTGAGCAGATAGATGAAATAGAGCCGGTTGGGCCGCGTGTCGTACTCCGCGATGAACTGCGGCGTGGAGACTTCCAGCAGCACATACAGCATCCACCAGACGCGGAACCACCAGGCGGTGATACGGGCCGCCAGCGGCCGGTGTCCGAACCACGGCGAAAACACTGCCGGCAGCGCGATCACCATGGACATCAGGCAGACATCGATGCGCAGCCCGCCCAGCAGCAGCGGACCCAGCCCGCCGGCCGCCTCGACCCGGTCCCACATCCAGAAGGCCAGCCCCAGCCGCGACAGCGTCAGCAGCGCCAGGACGGCGATAACAAACCGTAGCGTCAGACGGCGCATGCTAGCGCCCTCCGCTGGCGCCGCAACGCCCGTTCAAATGTGGAAATACCGCCGTGTATGCCGAGCAGAGCCATGCCGCCTCGTGGTCAGAAATTTGAAAACGCGCAAAGATTAACGCGGTTTGGCGCGAGCCACCGGCTGCCCTTACTGGGCGCGGCGCAGCCGCTCCCGGCTGTTGCTCAGATGCGTGCGCATGGCCGCGCGCGCAGCCTCCGCGTCCTGGCGCTGAATCGCGCCGTAGATATCCTCGTGTTCGAGATTCACGCGCGCCAGATAAGCAGCGCGGTCCTCGTGCGCGAACTTCGCCGAATTGATGCGGGTGCGCGGGATGATGGCCGAGCCCAGATGCGACATGAGATCCGCGAAATAGCGGTTGTCCGTGGCTTGCGCGATCAGCAGATGGAACTGGAAATCCGGCGTGACAGTGTCTCCACCGCCGTCCAGCGCGCTCTTGAAGGCATCCAGCGCGCGCCTCATCTCGAGCAGTTGCTCCGGGCTGCGCCGGGCAGCGGCCAGGCCGGCCGCCTCGCTTTCCAGGCAGATGCGCAGCTCCAGCAGCACCAGCACGTCGCGCACCGTGGCGATATCGGCGGGATCCACGCGGAAATCGCCGCCGCCGCTGGGCTCCAGCGCATAAGTGCCCACGCCATGATGCGTCTCGACCAGGCCAGAGGCCTGCAGCCGGGACAAGGCCTCGCGCACCACCGTCCGGCTGACGCCGAACTGGCGCATGATCTCGGACTCCGTCGGCAATTTGTCGCCGGGCCGGATGTTCCCGCCACGGATGCGTTCCGTGATGCTCTCGACCAGCCCCTGGGCCAGGTTCCGGGGACGACGCCGCGGCGTGACGGGAGTATCGGCGGGAACGTTCATTGGGAGTTGTCCGGAAGCAGTTGAGCACGGCCCGGGGCCGAGCATCGGCGCCCATTGTACTTTGGGGCGCCCTGCGGCTAGTGGTCCGAGCGGCTGGCGGCCGGCCGGGCCACAATGAGGGGATAGAAAAACAGGGTCGCCAGGAACCACATCAACGCCGCGGACCAGAGCGTCTGGCTGAGGAAATGGGCGCCCTGCAGAATGCGCACCACGGAAAAGCCTACGCCGGCCGCGATGCCGACGGCCAGGCCCCACCAGCGCCAGGTTGGGCGCCCCAGCGCCCAGCCCACGAAATACAGGGTCAGCATCGAAAAGCCCGCGCCGGCATGGCCACTGGGCAAGGCGCCGCCCGCCCCGGTTCGCGCCCAGGTCCACCAGTGCGACGGATAGGGGGTATAGCCGCCCAGGAAGTCCAGGTCATACGGACGGGGCAGCGTCGTGTAATGCTTCAACTGGTTCACCAGCACTTGCCCGGCCAGGCAGGTCGCCGCCAGCGCCAGCGCCGGCCCGCGCCACGCCCGCCAGGCCGGGATGCGATAGCTTGCCGCCGCCACGCCCACGGCGGCCAATCCTATTCCGATGGGCAAGGCCAGCACCATGCGGTGACCGACCAGTTCCAGCCAACGATTCAGCCGCAGTGGAAAATCGTCCAGCGCCGGGTCGAACAGCGCCCGGGCGATACGCAGATCCAGCCCGGAAGCGTTGGCCCACCACGCCAGACAGGCCAGTGCCAGCGTGACCGCGGCGATATGGCTGAACAGATACGAGGCCGGCGTCGGCTGGCGCAGCGCGGGCGGCGATAAGGGCGGCATGGTGGGCGGCAGGCGGTCCGTCAGGCAAACGAGCAGCTTAGGCCCCGGACAGTCGAACTTTCGTCAAATTTGACCTTGCGCCCCGCCGGCCGCCTCCGTCGCCTGGTCCTCGCGGATATCGAAGCGCAGCGTGAAGCGGGTGCCGCGCTGCTCGCCCTGCCGGGAGGAATCGACGGTCAGCGACCAGCCTTGCATATCGCAGACGCGCTTGGCGATCGCCAAGCCCAGGCCGCGCGCCGTCTCGTCGGGGCTGCCCGCCCCGGAATCCCGCATGCGGCCGCTGTAATAGCGGCGGAACAGGAACGGCAGGTCCTCGGCGGCGATACCCTTGCCGTCGTCGCGCAATTCCAGCGCGCCGTCGGCCGCAATGCTGGCGGTCAGCGTCGCTGGCGCGGCGTGCTCGACCGCGTTGCGGACCAGATTGCGCAATACGGTCAGCAAGGCGTAGCGGTCCAGGGAGCGAACCTGGCCGGCGGAGATGCGGTTCTCGAACCCCAGCTTGGCCAAGCCCGCCTGGGCTTCATAGCCGCGCCAGGCATTGTCCATGCATTCCGCGAGGTCGACCGGCTCCGCCGGGCGCAGTTCATCGCGCGCCATGGCTCGCGCGCTCTCCAGTGAAACGATCACATCATCCACGTTGTCCACCACGCGGGTCAGGCGCTGGCGCTGGTCCGGAGTCAGCGCTTGCGTCAGCAGCATCAATTCGCTGTCCGAACGGATCGCGGCCAAGGGCGTGCGCACCTCGTGGCTGAGATTGCCCGCGAACTCGCGCTCCCGGGCAATCGACCTGTCCACCTGGTTCTGCACCCGGTTGAAGGCCTCTATCAGCCGGCCCGCCTCGTCGTCACGCGTCACCGCCATGTCGGGCGACCCCGGCGCCCAGGTCGCCAACCGGTCGGTCAGGTCCAGCAGCGGGCCGACCGCGATGGCGGCCACGCGCCGCGACAGCGCATAGGCGCCCACCACGCAAATGGCGCCCACCCCCAGAACAATCAAGCCGAAGTCATGCACCCGCCCCTCGTTCTCGGTGGCGTCGTACAGCAGGTACACCTTGGCACGCGCCGTTTCGGCCACCATCACGTGCCAGGTGTAAGCGCCCGGCTCGACCAGGTGCAGGCCGCTATCCAGGGATTCGATTTCCTGGGGCATGCCGGCGGGGCGCTTGCCCTCCACGCTGACCCAGGCCCGCATGGAACCGCCCAGCTCGCGCACGCCGTCGCGCGGCAGGAAACCGTCGCTGACGCGCGCATGCTGCACCAGCCGGTCCATTTCGGTATTGAGGATGTCGTTGACCAGATCGTCTTCCATCTGGTCGAAGGTCAGGTAGGCCAGCAGAGCCAGCGCCGTCACGAACAGCGCCACCGTTCCGGTCAGCGCCCACACCACGCGCTGAGTCAGGGTGCCCCCGGCAGAGGCCGAAGAAACGCCGCTCATCTCGCCGCCCCGGCTTCCAGCGTCAGGCGCCAGCCGGTGCCGTGTATGGTCTCGATGCCGTCGAAACCGGCATCGGCCAAGGCGCGGCGCAACAGGTGGACCTGGCTGCGCAAGGCGTCCGACGAAGGCGGCTCGTTGCCCCAGAGCGTGGATTCCAGCTCCTCGCGCGACACCACCCTGCCGGGATCGCGCAACAGCGCTTCGATGATGAGGCCGGCCTTGCGCGTCAGGTGCACGGGGTTGCCGTTGACCGACACGGCGCGGTTACGGGTGTCGTAGGACAAAGGGCCGAACGCCCGCACCGAGTCCACCGTCGCGCCCTTGGCGCGCTGGATCAGCGCGATCAGGCGCGCTTCCACCTCCAGCAGCGCGAAGGGTTTGGTCAGGTAATCGTCCGCGCCATGCGAGAACCCGGCCAACTTGTCTTCCAGGCTGTCGCGCGCCGTCAGCATCAACACCGGCACGTCCACGCGCATATCGTTGCGCAGCGTGTGCAGCACCGCGTTGCCGTCCATGCCCGGCAGGCCGATGTCCAGGACCAGGGCGTCGAAACGCTGCTCTTTCAGCCGCTCCAGCGCGGCCGGACCTGAATAGGCGGCATCGGGCAGGAAGCCGCGCGCCTCCAGGAAGATGTACAGATTGCCGGAGATGACGGGGTCATCCTCGACGATCAACACCCTGTAATTCGCGCCCGCCGCGGGACTGGTTGCCATGGTTGCGATCCTCTGTCGTGCGCGGTCAGGCCCGCAGCACCTTGCCCGGATTCATCAGCCCTTGCGGGTCCAGCGCGCGCTTGATCCTGCGCATCAGATCCAGTTCGACGGCGCTCTTGTAGCGCGGCAGCTCGTCGAGCTTGAGCTGACCGACGCCATGTTCCGCGCTGATCGAACCGTTGTGCGCGTGCACGCTGTCGTGCACCACGCCGTAGATATCGCCTTGCAGCGCCAGCAGCTCGGCCTCGGTCTGCCCCGGTGCGTGGGCCACGTTGTAATGCAGGTTGCCGTCGCCCAGGTGGCCAAAGATCACGTGGCGCACGCCCGGAAAGCGCGCCTGCAGCAAGGCGTTGGTCTTGTGCACGAAAGCGGCGATGGCGGAGATCGGAATCGACACGTCATGCTTGACCGACTTGCCCAACTCCGCCTCGGCCAGCGGAATGCTCTCGCGCAGATGCCACAGCGCCTTGCTTTGCGCCACGTTCGCGGCGATGGCGGCATCGTTCACCAGCCCGCTCTCGATGGCCTCGCCCAACACGGTCTCGAAGCGTTCGCGCGCATGCGCCTCGCTTTCGCTGTCGGAGAGCTCCAGCAGGGCGAACCACGGCGAGGCGGCGGAATTTCCCTCGAAGGGCAGGCGCTGCTGCGGAAACAGGCGCACGACCGCCTGCAGGCAAGCGCCGCTCATCAGTTCAAAACCGGTCAGCGCGGCGCCGAAGCCCGCGCGGGCGCGCGACAGCAGCTCGACTGCCTGGTCGATGCCGTCCAGCGTCAGCAGTGCCGTGCACGAAGCCACCGGCCTTGGAAACAGTTTCAGCGTTGCGGCGGTGATGATGCCCAGCGTACCTTCGCTGCCTATGTACAGGTCGCGCAGGTCGTAGCCGGTATTGTCCTTGCGCAGGCCGCGCAGGCCGTTCCAGATCTCGCCTTCGGCGGTCACGACCTCCAGGCCCAGCGTCAGTTCGCGCGTGTTGCCATAGCGCAGCACCTGCGTGCCGCCGGCATTGGTCGCGAGGTTGCCGCCGATGGTGCAGCTGCCTTCCGCGGCCAAGCTCAACGGAAACAGCCGGCCGGCGGCGGCCGCCGCCTCCTGCACCGCCTGCAGGACGCAGCCCGCCTCCACGATGATCGTGTCGTTGTCGGTATCCAGGGCGCGCACGGCCGTCAAGCGGGCGGTGGACAGGATCACCGCGCTGCCGGAAAGGTCGGGCGTGGCCCCTCCGCACAAGCCGGTATTGCCGCCTTGCGGCACTATCGGCACGCCATGTGCGGCGCACAGTTTCACCGCTGCCGCCACCTCCGCGGTCGAGCCTGGACGGATCACCGCCAGCGCCGCGCCTCGATAGCGGCGCCGCCAATCCAGCACATATGTGTCGGCGTCCGTGCCCGTCAGCACGTGAGAAGCGCCCAGAAGGGACTGTAGATCGCTCAGCAAGGTCATATGCGCCGCACTCGTAAGGCCTGGTCGCCCCAGGCTAGGGATGTGCGGACTATTGTAGGGGCTGAAATGCCCCGGGCGCGGCCCGGCGGACTCGCGCTGTCCGCCGGAAAAAACAGTTCAGCCGACCGCCTGGTCCAGCCGCGCCCCAGTCAGGCCTGAGCAATAGGCCCGGGAGGCGATGCGGTTCATGAGAAAAGCCCGATCCACGCCCGCGGGGCCGGGCATTTCCGACAAGGCGCGATAGGCGCGGCGCAAGACCTCGCCCCGGGTCGCGCCGCATACCAGCAGCCGCGTGCACGGCAGGCGGCGGTCCACGCAGCCGTCGATACGCACTTCCAGCGCATGGGCGGCGACGGGCTCGCAGTCATGCACGGCCGCGCCGGAATGAGCCTGCGCCTGCGCGTCGATCACGCGGAACACGCCGCTGCGGTCGTCCAGCGCGAAGGCGACGGTGCCCATGCCCTGCCAGCCACGGTCCCGCGCCACGTCGGCGGCGACGGTGCGCAAGGCGGTTTCCACGGAAACAGGAAGATGCGGCGCCGGGGATTCGGCGATCAGGACGCGAGCGTCGCGCCAGACGCAACGCTCCCAGGCCCGGCCCGTGACCAGGCCGCCCGCTTCGGAAACGAACACGTGGATGTCGAGCCGGCGCTCGCGGCCTGCGGCCGGCCCGGCGTGATCCGTGGGCGGACCCCGCCGGCTTGAGGCGCCCCTGGATGACATGACAGTAGAAACTTTGGCGCCCATGGCCCCTCCCGGTCTTTCTGCTTGCATAGCAAGCGTATCACCTTCGGACGAAGAGCAACTTTTATGCCATGCCCCGCTCCCTGGGCCAGACCCAGGAACGTGGGCTCGATCCGCACCAGAACAAGGCACCCATGCCCGCGCGCGCACCAGATCAGCGCATACGCCCTGCCGTGCCGCCAGGACGGAAAACGCCCTACGCCGTCTGCCGGATGAAGGGGGAGCGCCAATGGGGGATAATTCCGCTTTATTCCCTAGCCAGGCGCGTTTTGATACACGGGTTTGCCAGAATCCGCGCCAGAACCCGAACTGCAACCCCTCATCAAGGAACCGCCGTGGGCAACAACACGCAATTTCCGGGATCGGTCTTCAAGGCCTATGACATCCGCGGCACCGTGCCCGACCTGATCGACGCCCGCTTCGCCCGCGCCCTGGGCGCGGCGCTGGCCGCCCGCGCGCGCGAGCAAGGCGTGCAGACCCTGGTCGTCGGCCGCGATGGCCGCCTGAGCAGCGAAATGCTATCGGTGGCGCTGCAGGAAGGCATGCTGGAAGGCGGCGTGGACACCCTGGACATCGGCATGGTGCCCACCCCCCTGGTCTACTTCGCCGCCAACGTCATGCAAACCGGCTCGGGTGTCGCCATCACCGGCAGCCACAACCCGCCCAAGTACAACGGCTTCAAGATGATGATGGGCGGCCGCGCGCTCTACGGCGAGGACGTGCAGGCCCTGGCCGCCAGCATGAACGGCGCCGCCAGCATGAACGGCGCCGCCAGCGCCCCGGCGGCGCGGCCCGGCGTGCGCCGCCAGCTGGACCTGGTGGCCGCTTACATCGCGCGCGTGGCATCGGGCATCCAGCTGGCGCGACCCATGAAGATCGCCATCGATTGCGGCAACGGCGTGGCCGGCGCAGTCGCCCCGGCGCTGTTCCGCGCCCTGGGCTGCGAAGTCACCGAACTGTTCTGCGAAGTGGACGGCACCTTCCCCAACCATCATCCCGATCCTGCCGAGCCCAAGAATCTGCAGGACCTGATCAAGTGCGTGGCCGAGACCGACTGCGAACTGGGCCTGGCATTCGACGGCGACGGCGACCGCCTGGGCGTGGTGACCAAATCGGGCCAGATCGTCTGGCCGGACCGTCAACTGGTGCTGTTCGCCCGCGATGTGCTGGACCGCAACCCGGGCGCGACCATCATCTATGACGTGAAGTGCAGCCGGCATGTCGGCCTGTCGGTCGAGGCCGCCGGCGGCGTGCCGCTGATGTGGAAGACCGGCCATTCGCTGGTGAAGGCCAAGCTGGCCGAGACCGGCGCTCCGCTGGCCGGCGAGATGAGCGGCCACATCTTCTTCAAGGAGCGCTGGTACGGCTTCGACGACGGCCTCTACACGGGCGCCCGCCTGCTGGAGATCGTGTCACGCGACGCCGACCCCTGCGCGGTGCTGGAAGCTCTCCCGCAAGACGTTTCCACGCCCGAACTGAAGCTGGAAATGGAAGAAGGCCAGCCTTTCACCCTGGTCCAGGCCCTGCAGGACCAGGGGCAGTTCCCCGGCGCGGACCGCGTGATCACGATCGACGGCGTGCGCGCGGAGTATCCGGACGGCTTCGGCCTGGCGCGCCCCTCGAATACCACTCCGGTAGTCGTGCTGCGCTTCGAAGCCCAGACGCCCGCGGCGCTGCAACGCATACAAGCCGACTTCCGCCGCGAGCTGAGCAAGCTCGCGCCCCAAGCCGATCTGCCTTTCTAGATTGCCTATGTCCTTATCGAACAGCCCTGCCTGGCAACAGTTCATCACGGCCACGCGCGCCGCGCCATGCCGCGGCGAGCAATTGCGCCTTATCAGTGCGCCCGGGCTGCGCCTGGATCTGAGTGCGCAGGCGTATTCTCCAGACCTGCAACAAGCCGAGGCCGCGCTGCTCGCGCAACAAGGCTTCGACGCGGCCCGGGCCTGCCTGTTCGACGGCGGCAACGCCAACTGGACCGAGCAACGCCCCGCCTGGCACACGGCCTTGCGCGCGCCGCAACCGCCCGCCAGGGTGGCCAAGGCCGTGCTGGCCGAGCGCGAGCGCATGCGAGAATTCGTGCGCCAGGCCGACGCGGCCGGACGCTATGGCAGTGTGCTGCACCTGGGCATAGGCGGCAGCGACTGGGGTCCGCGGCTGGTCACGCGCGCCCTGCGCCACGGCGGCGCGCGGCGCGAAGTGCGTTTCGCGTCCAACGTGGATTCGCATTCGGTTGCGGACGCGATGAGCCGGCTGGATCCCCACGACACCCTGGTCATCGTCGCCTCCAAGTCATTCACCACGACCGAGCCGCTGGCCAACGCCGAAGTCGCCATGAACTGGCTGCGCGACGCCGGCGTGGCCGATCCGATCAAGCAGGTCGTGGCGGTCACCGCCAACGTCGAGGCGGCCCTGAATCTGGGCATCCTGCCCGACCACATCTTCCAGATCTGGGACTGGGTGGGCGGACGCTATTCGCTCTGGTCCGCGATCAGCCTGCCGGTCGCGCTGGCGCTGGGCACCGACGCGTTCGACCAGTTGCTGGCGGGCGCCGCCGCCATGGACGAACATTTCCGCACCGCCCCCATCGAGGAAAATGCGCCCGTCCAGCTGGCGCTGGCGGGCGTCGTGAACCGCAGCGTGCTGGGCTACGACTCCCTGGTGATCGCACCCTACGATTCGCGGCTCTATCACATCGTGCCTTGGGCCCAACAGCTGGAAATGGAATCGCTCGGCAAGGTCGCCACCGCTGACGGCAGCCCGGCAGGCGTGCCCACCGGCCCGGCGGTCTGGGGCATGTCCGGCACCGACTGCCAGCACACCTTCTTCCAATGGCTGCACCAGGACACCCGGGGCGCTCCCGTCGACTTCATCCTGTGCGAAAAGCCCGACCACGCCTACGCGCGGCATCATGAACTGCTGATCGCCAACTGCCTGGCGCAGCGTTCCGCGTTGCTGCGCGGCAAGTCCTTCGACGAAGCGCTGGCCGAAACCTCCGCCATCGAAAGCGATCCGGACCGCGCGCGACTGCTGGCGCAGCATCGCGTCCACCCGGGCGGGCGGCCGTCCTCGCTCATCGTGCTGCCGCACCTGGAGGCCTACACGCTGGGCGCGCTGCTGGCGCTATACGAGCACAAAGTGTTCACCCAGGGCGTGGTGTGGGGCATCAATCCCTTCGACCAATGGGGCGTGGAGTTCGGCAAGGCGTTGGCCAAAGGCATCATGCACGAGCTGAATTCGCAGCAAGCCAGCCAGCAAGATCCCTCTACCCGCTACTGGATCGACGCGATCACGCGCCGTCCTTGAGGACCGGCCAGCGCCGGCACTTCCGCTCAGGCGCCAAGCGCGTCGTAAATTTCCACTTGAAGGCGCGCCACGCGCTCGATATTGAACTCGCGCTCGGCCAGCGTCCTGCCCGCAGCGCCCATGGACTGGCGCAAGGCGGGATCCTCGGCCAGACGGGCAATGGCGTCCGCCAGCGCCTGCGCATCGCGCACCGGCACCAGCAGCCCGGTCTCGCCGGGCTCGATCGCATCGCGGCAGCCGGGAACGTCGGTGGTCACGACCGCCCGCGCGCAAGCGGCGGCCTCGATCAGCGATTTGGGCAGACCTTCCCGATAGGAAGGCAGCACGGCGATATGTGAAGCGGCGTACAGCGCGGCCACGTCGGAACGCTCGCCCAGCGCGCGCACGCAGCCTTCGCGCTGCCAGGCGTCCACATCGTCCGGCGTCGCCGAAGCAGGATTGCCGGCATCCACGCCGCCGACCAACTGCATCGTGACGGGCAAGCCGCGCTCGCGCAACAGCCTTGCCGCCTGCACGAATTCCTGCACGCCCTTGTCGCGCAGCAGCCGCGCGACCATGGTGACCACGACCGGCGGGGCCGGCGGTTCGGGCTGGGCACGGTATTCGTTCAGATCCACGCCCGCGCCGCGGATCATGACGACCTGGGCGTCGCGCACCGCGCCCAGCGACTGGAGCAGATCGCGGTCGCTGGCGTTCTGGAAGATCACGCGACTGTTGGGGTGGCCCAGCGCCAGCCGGTACAGGCGCGCCACCACCGCGCGCACCAGCTTCATCTTCAGCGAATTGGACAGGAACACGAAGCCCAGGCCGGAGATCGCCGCGACCATGCCCGGCACGCGCGTCAAGCGCGCGGCGATGCCCCCGTAGAGCACGGGCTTGATCGTGACCAGATGCACGATCCGAGGCCGCAGGCGCCGGAACAAGCGGATCAAGGCCAGCAGCGTGCCCAGTTCCTGCAAGGGATGCTTGCCGCTACGCGTCATCGGAATCGCGTGGTGCGTCATGCCCAGCGCCTCGATCTCAGCCACTGCGGGGCCGTCCATCGTGGCGACGTGCACCTCATAGCCCGCCTGTTGCGCGGCCAGCGCCACCGGCACGCGGTGCGACATGAAGAAAGCCGGATTGTTGACGACAAACAGCAGGCGGCGCGCGGCGCTCATGCTTGTGCTCCTGAAATGCGGCGCCACACCGCGATGTAGCTATGCACCATGCGCACAAGGTCGAAATTTTCCAGCACACGGGCGCGGCCCGCCTCGCCTGCGCGTTCGCGGCCGCGCGAGGCCACCTCGCGCAAGGCCGTTTCGATGCCGCGGGCCAGCGCCTCGGACTGCTCCGGCGGCACCACCACGCCCGCATCGCCGACGATGTAGGCGGCGTCGCCCACATCCGTCACGACGCAGTAGACGCCGCAAGCCATGGCCTCGGCCACTACGTTGGGGAAGCCCTCGGCGCAGCTGGACAGCACATGCAGGTCCAGTCCATTCATCGCGGCAGGCACGTCGTCGCTAGGCCCCGCCAGCACCAGCCGGTCGCGCAGGCCCAGCCTGTCTATCAAGGCGGCCAGCTCGGCATTTGCCGGATCCATGCCGCGGCCTATCAGCACGCAACGCAGTCCGGCATCGCGGCCGTCGCGCACCAATGCCGCGACAGCGCGCAGCAGGTTGGCATGGTCCTTGAGCGGATCCCAGCGGGCCACGCAACCGATGGCCGGCACGTCCTGCGGCAAGCCCCATTGCGCGCGCATGCGCACCCGGGCCTCGCCGTCGGGCGCATAGCGCGACAGATCATAGCCATTGGCGATCACCACCATGCGCTCGCGCGCATAGCCCTTGTCGGCATGGCGCTGCGCCGACTTCTGGGCGGCGCACACAATAGCCTTCGGTATGCGACCCGACAGCAGCGCGCATGCCCGCAGCACCATGCGCGCCGAACGGCTGCTGCGTTCCAGATGCTCGCCAGAATTGCGGATACCCCAGGCGATGGCGCGCACGCCCGCCAGGCGCGCCGCCAGGCCGCCGATCAGGTCGGCGTGGTACATCCAGGTCTGCACCGCGTCGGGACGCGTTGCGGCGATGAGCGAGCGCAACGCCATGAAACCGGCCAGGGTGATGCGCCCGCGCTTCATACCCAGCGCATGCACGGCGATGCCTGCAGCGCGCAGGCGTTCGCCATAGATACCCTCATCGGTGAGCGACACCACGACGTGCTCCACGTCCGCCTCGGGATAGGTGGCCAGGCGGAACAGCACGGACTCCGCGCCTCCCTGCCCCAGGCCGGTGATGATGTGCAGGACACGCAGCCGCCGCGCGTTCATCGCCCCTCCCGCACGGCATCGAACAATTCGTCCCACTCCCCCAGCACGCTGGTCAGCGCATAGCGCTGCCGCACCGCGAAAGCGCCACGCATGCCCAGCTGCTGGCGCAAGGAGAGGTCCCCCAGCAGGCGGCGCAGGGCCTCGCGCAGGGCATCGCGATTGCCGGCGGGTACCAGCAAGGCATCCTCGCCGTTGCGCGTCATTTCGCGCGGGCCGCTAGGGCAATCGAATGCCACGCAGGGTAGCCCCAGCGACATGGCTTCCAGCAACACATTGGGGAAGCCCTCCACCAGGGAACTCAGCACGAAAGCCTGCCCGCGCGCGAGCTCATCCCAGGGCGCCTCGGTCCGGCCGGGCAGGCTGACGCGGGACTGCAGACCCAGGCGCGCGACCTGCTGCTCCAGCGCGCCGCGTTCGGGGCCTTCGCCCCAGATGCGCAGGTTCCAGTCAGGAAAATCAGGCGCCAGCTGCCCGAACACGTCGATCAGCAGGTCGAATTGCTTGTCGGTGACCAGGCGTCCCATGGCCAGCAGCTCGCGGGGCGCGTCATCTTCACGCTGCGGCACCATCGGCGCGTCCAGCAGGGGCGCCGGCAAGGGGTTGGGAATGACGGCCAGGCGCTTGATGCCAGGCACCTGGCGGGCGAACGGACCGGCAGTGTCCTCCGCCTGCACCGTGACCATGTCGGCGCGGGGGTACAGAACGCGGCGCAGCTTGCGCCACACCGTTCCCGTCGTGGTCTCGGCCACCGGGTTGGTGCGCTCGCAAACGATGAGCGGCACGCCCAGCCCGCGGGTGGCAAGGATGGCGGCCACATTGACGTTGGTCAGGAAGGACACCACCACGTCCGGCTTGGACTCACGGATGTGCCGGCGCAGCGCCAACAGACGCTTGAACGCGGCCATGGCGCCCGACACGCGCGTACCCGCCAGATCCGCCAGCCAGGCCAGTTCGACCTTGTCCGACAGCGGATAGAAACAGGTTCCCTTGGACGAGTAGGTCGGCGTCAGGATGACGGAATCCCCGCGTTCGGCCCATGCGTTGACCAGCGTGGCGGCGACTCTTTCGGCGCCGCCCGCATGCATGGAACTGACCAGCATCAAGATTTTCATGCGTCAAAGACTCCCAACCGTTCCTCCCTGCTCCTTGGCGCCGCGATAGCGGTCGAGCCAGGCCTGCATCATCAGCACACCCCACAGATGGCTGTCCCAGTTCCGATGGCCAGAGGTGTGCTCGCGCCACTTACGCAGGATGGGCTCGGGTTCGAACCAGCCTTCCTGGCGCAGGCGCGCCGGATCCAGCAAGGCATCGGCCCACTCGCGCAGCGGGCCGCGCAACCAGGCGGCCAGGGGCACGGCGAAGCCGCGCTTGGGACGGTCCACCAGCGCCTGCGGCACATGGCGGTGCAGCACCTGGCGCAGCAGCCACTTGCCGGTATTGCCGCGCACCTTGTATTGGTGCGGCAGGCTCCAGGCGAATTCATACACGCGGTGGTCGATCAGCGGCACGCGGGTTTCCAGGCTGACGGCCATGGCCGCGCGATCCACCTTGACCAGGATGTCGTCCGGCAGATAGGTCACCGTGTCCAGCTTCATCATGGCTTCGAAGGTGGAGCCCTGCATCGCCCGGGCGAACTCGGACACCGGCTCCACGCCGCCCTTCACCACGCTGGACGGATCGGCCCAATACGACACGAAATGGCGGTAGAACTCGCCGCGCGTGTCGGCGCGCAGCAGCTCTCCCAGCTTGCCGACCTTGCCGCGCCAGGCGCCGCGCCCCGGCAGATGCGTGGATGCGCTGAGCAGCGCGCCGGCGGGCTTGCGCAGCAAGGCAGGAACGCGCTCGCATTGCTGCCACCAGTTGTTCACGCGGAAGTAGCGCGAATAGCCACCGAAAAGTTCGTCGCCGCCGTCGCCGGACAAGGCCACCGTGACGTGCTGGCGCGCCATGCGCGTCACCAGCGAGGTCGGGATCTGCGACGAATCCGCGAACGGTTCATCGTACATATCGGCCAGCGACGGCACCACGGCCAGCGCATCTTCCGCCGTCACGTATAGCTCGGTATGGTCGGTTCCCAGATGCGTGGCCACGGCCTTGGCGTGCTGCGCCTCGTCGTAGCCTTTCTCGTGAAAACCGATGGCGAAAGTGCGCACGGGCTGCGAGCTCTGCGACTGCATCAGCGCCACGATGGTGGACGAGTCGATGCCGCCCGACAGGAAGGCGCCCAGGCTCACATCCGACAGCATCTGGCCGCCGACCGCCTTGGACAGCACGCCCTCCAGCGCATCGGTGGCCTGCGCGTCGGATTCGAACGACAGCAGCGATTGCGCCGAGGTGTCGGCGGCCTCGCGGGCCGACCAGTACACGCGCGGCTCGGGCATGCGGCGGCTGCGGGTATCGTCGGCCGTGAATTCGACCCACGTACCCGGCGGCAGCTTGGCGATGCCTTGATAAATCGATTGCGGCGCGGGAATGTAGTTGTGCCGCATGAACGACGCCAGGGCGTTGCGGTTCAACTCGCGGCCGAAACCCGGAATCGGCATCAAGCCCTTGAGTTCTGAAGCGAACACCAGTTCCGCGCCCGAATAGCCGTAGTACAGCGGCTTTTCGCCCATGCGGTCGCGCGCCAGCATCAGCTTGCGCGAGGCGCGGTCCCACAGCGCGATGGCGAACATGCCCACCGCGGCCTGCAGGGTGGCCTCGATGCCCAGGGCGGTGAAACCCGCCAGCAGCGTTTCCGTGTCCGAATGGCCGCGCCAGGACGGCGCCAGCGCCGATTGCTCGAGCTGCTTGCGGATGTCCAGGTGGTTGTAGATCTCGCCGTTGAACACCATGACATAGCGGCCGCAGGCCGACGTCATGGGTTGATGGCCTGCCTCGGTCAGGTCAAGGATCGCCAGGCGCACGTGCGCCAGCGCCAGTTCGGCCTCGGTGTCTTCCCAGAATCCGTTGCTGTCCGGCCCGCGGTGGCGGATGCGACGGCAGCTTTCCGCCAACACCTGCGCCTTGTTCCCGACAGGGCCCCAAATCCCGACTATTCCGCACATGATGAAGTTCTCGTTATCACTGTAGCAACGGCGCGGCGCGCGGCCTCATCGGCCGGCTTCGCGCACGCCGTCAAAAAGTTCTTGCCATTTCTGCAGCACGCGCGCGGCCGAAAAACGGTCGCGCACCTCGGTCGCCGCCTGCGCCATGCGCAGACGGTCCGCGTCATTGCGCATGACGGCGTCCAGCGCCTGGCACAGCGCGCCCACGTCACCATTGGGGCGCACCAGTACGCCATCCACGCCTTCACGAATGATCTCGCGCGGTCCCGTGTCGCAATCGAACGATACGGCGGCCAGCCCGCTCGCCATGGATTCGAGCAAGGTATTGGACAGCCCCTCGAAGCGTGAAGTCAGCACGTACAGGTCGGCGCTGTCATACCAGTCGCCGACGTTGCCCGCACGCCCCGGCATGAAGACGCGCGACTCCAGACCGGCCTCGCTCACCTGCGCCTCGAGGGCGCGTCTTTCGCCGCCCTCGCCCAGGATAACCAGATCCCAGCCGGGATGCGATGCCGCCAGTTGCGCGTAGGCCTGGATCAGCAGGTCGAAACCCTTGTCGGCGTGCAGGCGGCCCACCGCCAGCAGCCGTTTGCGGCCGTCGCCCGACACGGGCCGCAGGACAGGCTCGGCGCGCGGCAATGGGAAGTGCACGGGGTTGGGGATGACGGCCAACTTGCTGCCCGGCACGTGCTGCGCCAACCAGTCGGCAGTGCCGCGGGTCAATGCGACCACGCTGGCCGCGCGCGGATACGTCAACCGGCGCAAGCGCTGCCAGAAGCCCGACAAAGTCTGCGAGGGCGGATGCGTATGCTCGGTCGCGACCACCTGGCAGGACAGGCCCGCGCAGGCCAGGACCGACAGCACCGAGGCGGTCGTCATCATGCCCAGCACGATGTCCGGACGGAACGACTTGACCACACGGCGCAAGGCGCGCACCCGCTGCACATTGCTCCAGATGCCGCGCAGGCCGCCGCCCTCGCCCGCCGTATGCAGCACCTCGCGGCGCACCTTGGGGTGCAGCGCGTAGACGTCACCCTCGGCGCTTGCCTGCGTCACCACCATTACCTCGCGGCCCATGCCCGCCCAATGCGCGCTCAGGTCGGCGGCCACGCGCTCCGCGCCGCCGCCATGCAGGGAATGGATGAATAGCAGGACGCGCGGCGCCGGGCCGGGATCGGTCTCGGGCATTCAATCGGCCTCTTTGGGTTCAGCCTTGCGCATCGCCACCACCAGATAGCACGCAAAGGACAACAGATACATGAGGCTGGTCGCCAGCATGATGCCGGCTGCGCCCATCTTGGGCGCCAGCACGGTATTCAACACCGCCTTCAGGGCGAAATTGGCGACGGCGATGGCAGCCATCACGCGGTAGCGGTTCTGGCTGGCCAGCAATTGCACCAGGATCAGCACGCCGAAGTAGAACGGCAGTTGCAGCAGCCCCCAGCGAAACACGTGGGCCACAGCCTGGGTATTCTCGGCGGTGAAGGCGCCGCGCTGGAACAGCACCGCCACGCCCCAAGGCGCCAGCACCCACCCCACGGCGACGGCGACAGCGCCCGCGGCCACCATCAGCACCGACCATTTCAGGGCCATGCCGCGCGCGCGAGCGGTATCGCCGCGCGCTTGCACATCAGCCAACACGGGCAAGGCCGCGCGCCCGACCGACACGGCGCCGATCCCCAGCACCAGCGACAGCAGCCGGCTGGCGTAGCCCAGCGTGGCGTTGGCGTTCGCGCCCAGGTTGGCGGCAGCGTACTGGTCCAACGGACCGACGAAGCTCATGGCGACTTGACCGATCAGCATCACGCCCGCGGCGCCCAGCAGTTCGGGCCAGTGCGGCGATTGCAGCGAGAACCGGGGCGCGCCCCAGAAACCGCCGTCGGCGCGCGCCGCCAGCCAGGCCAGCCAGACGGTCTGGATGGCGTAACCCACCAGCGTGCCCCACAACAGCGGCCCGACGCCGTCGGCGCTGGCGGCCAGCATCACCCAGGCCAGCGTCGCCACGGCGGGTACGCTGTCCAGCAAGGTATTGACGTGCCTTTCCTGCGCCCGCAGGCGCGCGGCGCTGATGCCGGCGATGAGCAGCAGCGCCGACACCGGGGCGAAGGCGGCAAGCAATTGGCCAGTCATGTCGCCCACGCGGGCCGACAAGCCCTGCCCCAGCACACCCACCACTTGCGGCCAGGCGAACCAGGTCAACAGTGCCAATGCAATGCCCGCGGCGGCGACCCAGCCCTGCAGTTCGCCGATGAACAGGTTTCTTTCAGCGGCGTCGGCGCGGCGCAACCGCACCAGCACCGGAATCAGGACCACCGACAACACGCCCACGATGGTGACCGGCAGCCAGGTGGCCATAGTCATCGTGAACTGGTAGGCGTCCACGGCGTCGCTGACGCCGTAGCGGTACGCCACCGCCATCTCCTTGATGGCGCCGGCGGCCTTGCCCAGCAGCAGGAACACCGCCACCCGGAAGGCACCCTTGAAGATGCGCTGGTGGTCCGGGTGGATGCTGCCGAGTTTTCTGACGAGTGCTTTCAAATCAACGCAGGAATTGCGTGTACCAGGGCATGGCCACTTCCAGGCCTTGCAGCACGGTGTGCGTCGGCTCGTAGCCCAACAGCCGGCCGGCCTTGCTGACGTCGGCCTGCGAGTGGCGCACATCGCCCGCGCGGAAATCGGCGTAGACCGGCTTCTTGGCATAGACCACGCCCTGGTTGCCCAGGGCTTGCACCAGGAAACCAAACAATTGGTTCAGCGTACTGCGACCGCTGACCGCCACGTTGTAGACCTGATTGCGGCCTTCCGGCGCGGCCATTGCCGCGAGGATATTGGCCTGCACCGCGTTTTCAACGAAGCAGAAGTCGCGGCTGGTCTCGCCATCGCCGTTGATGGTGACGTCCTCGCCCTGAATCATCGCGGCCGTCCATTTGGGAATCACGGCCGCATAGGCGCCATTGGGATCCTGACGCTTGCCGAACACGTTGAAATAACGCAGGCCCACTGTCTCGAAGCCGTAGGAACGCGCGAACACGTCCGCATAGAGCTCGTTGACGTACTTGGTGACCGCGTAGGGCGAAAGGGGCTTGCCGATGTTTTCCTCGACCTTGGGCAGCGCCGGATGGTCGCCGTAGGTCGAGCTGGAGGCCGCGTAGACGAAGGACTTGACTTCGGCATCGCGCGCCGCCACCAGCATGTTCAGGAATCCGCCGATATTCACCTCGTTGGTGGTGATCGGATCCTTCAGCGAACGCGGCACCGAACCCAACGCGGCCTGATGCAGCACCAAATCCACGCCCTGCACCGCACGGCGGCAGGCTTCCAGGTCGCGGATATCACCTTCGATGAAGGTAAAGCGCGCCCACTGCTCGGGCGTGACCGAATCGCGCACTTCATTCAGGTTGTGCTGATGGCCGGTGGCGAAGTTGTCCAGGCCGGTCACGGTCTGGCCCAACTTGAGCAGGGTTTCCAGCAAGTTCGAGCCGATGAAGCCGGCGCAGCCGGTCACCAGCCACTTGCGCGGCGCAGCCGAGAGTTCCTTCTTGGCGGTCTCAAAGCGGGAAGTCATGGTCGCTCCTTTACAGACGCAGATCGGATTCGGAAGGCGAAAGCACATACTTCAGGTCGTACAGGATGTGCTGCGGCTTGCCCAACTTACGGATGCCTTCCGCGCCCATCGCCTTGAACTGATTGTGCGCCACGCCCAGGATCACGGCGTCGTACTTGCCTTCGTCGGGCTTGGCCACCGGGGTCAGGCCGTATTCATGCACGGCCTCTTCGGGGTCGACCCAGGGGTCGTACACGTCGACGTCGACGTTGTAGTCGCCCAGTTCCTTCACAATGTCCACGATGCGCGTGTTGCGCAGGTCGGGGCAGTTTTCCTTGAACGCCAGGCCCATGACCAGCACGCGGGCGCCCTGCACGTGGATGCGGCGCTTGGTCATGGCCTTGACCAGCTGCGACACCACGTAGCTGCCCATCGAGTCGTTCAGGCGGCGGCCCGCCAGAATGATTTCCGGATGGTAGCCAATGGACTGCGCCTTGTGGGTAAGGTAGTACGGGTCCACGCCAATGCAGTGGCCGCCCACCAGGCCCGGACGGAACGGCAGGAAGTTCCACTTGGTGCCTGCCGCCTGCAGCACGGCTTCGGTGTCGATGCCCATCTTGTTGAAGATCAGGGCCAATTCGTTGATCAACGCGATATTCACGTCGCGCTGCGTGTTCTCGATCACCTTGGCGGCCTCGGCCACGCGGATGCTGGACGCCTTGTGGGTGCCGGCGGTGATGATCTGCTTGTACAACTGGTCGACCAACTCGGCCACTTCGGGCGTGGAGCCGGACGTGACCTTCTTGATCGTGCTGACGCGGTGGTCCTTGTCGCCCGGATTGATGCGCTCGGGGCTGTAGCCGGCAAAAAAGTCCACGTTGAACTTCAGGCCCGACACGCGTTCCAGCACCGGCACGCAGTCTTCTTCCGTGGCGCCCGGGTAAACGGTGGATTCGTAGATGACGATGTCGCCGCGCTTGAGCACGGCGCCGATGGTCTCGCTGGCCTTGACCAGCGGGGTCAGGTCCGGCTGCTTGTATTCGTCGATAGGGGTCGGCACGGTCACGATGTACACGTTGGCCTGGCCCAGCACGGCGCGGTCGGCCGTGTAGCTCAGTTGGGCCGCTTCCTTCAGCTCTTCGTCGCTGACTTCCAGCGTGTGGTCGTGGCCGGCCTTGAGTGCATCGATGCGGCGCGTATTGATATCGAATCCGATGACCGAACGCTTCTTGCCGAACTCCACCGCCAGGGGCAGGCCGACATAGCCCAGGCCGACAACAGCGAGTTTCACATCCTGAATTCGCAACATAACTCTCCCTTCACCGTAGAACGATTACGGCATTTCAAATATGGTCGGGTGATTAAAAAAGATCACTGAGCCCCCGGCGGCAACCGCCGGGGCGCCCAAAGCTAATCCGAAGTCCGCAAAACGGAGGGCAGCAGCAGCCAGCCCGGACGGCGCCAGGACACCAGCCGCGAATACAGCCAGATATAGACGGCGGCGAACACCACCAGGCTGGCGCACAGCGCCCAGGCGTTGTCCCACCAGATGGTGGCGGGCACCAGGCCGATCAGGGCCAGCACCCACATGTAAGGCGAAGCCAGCGCATTGCACAAGGCCGGCACCGCATGCCGCCGGCCCCGGCTGAACGTGACCCGGACCAGGCGGCGGAACACCAGCTGATGCAAGTGCAGCGCATCCGGCTGATCCACCGGCACGCCACGCTTGAAACGGCGGCGCCAGATCGAGAAGCCGGTTTCAAAGACGGGGTAGAACAGCACCGCCAGGGCGTAGAACGGCGACACCGAGGGATTGCGCACTACCAGCAATACCGCCAGTTCGGCCAGCATGAAGCCCAGGAAGTACGCGCCGCCGTCGCCCAGGAACACGCGCCCGAACGGGAAATTCCACACCAGGAAACCCAGCGTGGCCGAGGCCAGAGCCGCTGCCACCAGGAAAATCGGCACATCGCCTACCTGCAGCGCCACCAGGCTGATCGATACCGCCATCAGCGTGGCAACCATGCCAGCCAGGCCGTTCATGCCGTCGACGATATTCAGCGCATGCGTACAGCCGCCCACCGCAAACATGGTGAACAGCAGCGACACCGGCCAGAAGGACAGCACGTAATCCACCGGCGCCATGCCGACGCGGCTGACCCCGCCCAGCAGCCACCAGGCGATCGCGGCCGACAGGAAGGCGGCCAGCAGGCGCTTGCTGGCGCCGATGTCCTTGGTGATGTCTTCGAGCAGGCCGGCGACGAACACAGGCAGCGCCGCGACGAACAGCGCGGGCCACAGCCAAGTCAGCGTCATGTTGCTGGGTCCGAGGACCAGCAGGCCCGCCAGCGTGCCCGCAAGCACGGCCAGACCGCCAACGCGGGGCGTGGCGCGGGAATGGTTGGCTTGGGGTTTATTGAGGTCGCTGTCGCCGGTAAAGGCGCCATGCCAGCGCTCCGACGCCACGATGAGTCCCCCCACCATGAATGCGACCACGCAAATGTACAGCCAGGTCACCGAATCACCTCTGGTTGGTCTATCGAGACAGGCCCGCCATTATCGGGGGCAGGTGTAACGCCCATATATGGGAGGAATAAGGAAGTGCAATTCACCGGCACAGAACGTAACGCCTGGCGCCTTGCCGTCGCGGCCGCGCCCGGCTCGCCATCTGACTGGACCGGCAAGGCGAAACCGCATAGGCGCGGAAATAGGGGGTTCATGAAATGATTGTAGAACTTTCCGTCTGTACGCACGCGAAAAATCCGAGGGAAAACGCGAAGATCCCCCTATGACGGAACCGCCGCGCAAGCGTATGGCTCATGCTTCGCCCCACTTAAATGGGGACGCATTTGAAATGCCGAAAAAAAAGCCCGAGATCGTAAGATCTCGGGCTAAATCCACCAAAGGAGGAGGGTGGAGGAGACAACCGTGGCATGTTGGGAGCTGGCCTGCTGCTCGCTACGCTTCCGGGGTTTTGCACCGCGCCGACTGCGTTTCAACATCCGATGAGTGAATAGTACCGAGGTTTTTTGTGCGATGCAAGAATTTTTTGAGCCTGCCGCACGAGAGATTTCTTGCGTTGCATTTTTGCCGCAAAACCTGATACCGCTGCCTGGAAACCCGCGCCAATCAATGTCCGTTCCAAAAACAGGGTTTCTGCCGAATGGGTAAACCCGCCCGGGACTTACCCTAGCCAGCACCGGGTAATCCCGCTCTGGCTTTCGCACCGAAATGGTGCGCCCGGCACCAACTTGCAGCTATTTTTGCGCATTGCAACATTTTACCTGCCTAGCCGTTCAAACCCAGTAGGCCGTGGTCGTCATGACCTTGGACATGGCGCGCATTGCAGCTTTCACCGGGGCTGGCAGCGGCACGCCGCCCGCCGCTTCCGCGCTGGCGCGATGCTGCGCCTCGTCCTCTTTCATCTTCTGGACGATCTGGCGTGAGCGCTCGTCCTGCACCGGCAAGGTGCGCAGATGTTCTTCCAGATGGGCTTCAACCTGCTTTTCGGTTTCCGCCATGAAACCCAGGTTGCGCGGCACGCCGGCATAGCTGGCCAGCACGCCCAACGCGAACGAGCCCGCGTACCAGACCGGATTCAGCAGACTGGGACGGCTGCCCAGTTCGGTCAGCCGCTGATTGCACCAGGCCAGGTGATCCACTTCCTCGGACGCGGCATTCAGCAGCAACGCTCGCGGCGCCGGTTCGCGGCAGACCGAGGCCTGCCCCCGGTACAGCGCCTGGGCGCAGACCTCGCCCACATGGTTCACGCGCATCAGCCCGGCCGCGTGGCGTTTTTCCTGGGCCGACAGGGCCTGCGGCGCCTCGTCGGCGGTGGCCGGATAGGGGCGGCCAGCCGTGGCGCTGCCGGACAGCACGCGCAACGCGCGGTCAGCCTCGGCCAGCAAGGCATCCACGGGACTGATGCGGCGCAGGAAGGAAACGGGGCTGGGGCGGGACAGAGCGGTGGACATGGGCAACTCCTCGGCAAGGCAGGCGCGCACGCCCCTGATGCGGGGCGGGGCTCTCATGCCCGGAATTGTACGCAACAGGTATCATCAGCCATTGACAGCGCTCAAGCTCAAGGACACGACAAATGGAATGCACGATCGACTGGGGCGGCCCGAACGGCATGCTCTTCACCGCCAGCACCGGCAGCGGCCACGTGGCCGTCATGGACGGCGCCGTGGACGGCGGCGGGCACAACCTCGCCCCCCGCCCCATGGAAATGCTGCTGGCCGGCACCGGCGGCTGCACTGCGTACGACGTGGTGCTGATCCTCAAGCGCGGACGCCACGCCGTCAGCGGCTGCAGCGTCAAGCTCCAGGCCGATCGCGCCGATGCCGACCCCAAAGTCTTCACCCGCATCCATTTCGCCTTCACCGTCACCGGCCGCAATCTGCCGCGCGCCGCGGTGGAGCGCGCGGTGCAGCTGTCGCATGAGAAATACTGCTCGGCCTCGGCCATGCTGGAAAAAACCGCGGCGCTGACCTTCTCGGTCGAGATCGTCGACACGCAGGAAGCGCCCGCCGCCGCCTGAACCGCGCCCGCGTGGTGTAATTCGTCTATCCCTAACTTATAAGAGCCGCCGCGGCCCATTCGCGGCGGCTGTTTGCGTCACCCGCCGGGCGAGCGTGCGCAAGGACCGCCATGAAACAATACCTGGACCTCGTTCAATCCATCCTGGACACCGGCGCGTGGCAGGAAAACCGCACGGGCATACGCACCCTGAGCATGCCGGGCGCATCGCTGCGCTTCGACCTGCAAAAGGGCTTTCCCGCGGTGACCACCAAGAAGCTGGCGTTCAAGTCCGCCATCGGCGAAATGGTCGGCTTCCTGCGCGCCTCGCGCAGCGCGGCGGAATTCCGCGAGCTCGGCTGCAAGGTCTGGGACCAGAACGCCAACGAAAACAGCCAGTGGCTGGCCAATCCGTACCGCGAAGGACCCGACGACCTGGGGCCGGTCTACGGGGTGCAATGGCGCCAGTGGCCGGCCTACAAGATGCTGGACGCCAGCCGCCCGGCGCAAATCGCCGACGCCCTGTCGCGCGGCTACGCCCAGGTGGCCGAGCTGGAGGAAGGCGGCGCGCCTAAGGTGCTGCTCTACAAGGCGGTGGACCAACTGCGCCAATGCCTGGACACCATCCATGAGCGCCCCGGCGACCGCCGCATCCTGTTCCATGGCTGGAACTGGGCGCAGATCGAGGAAATGGCGCTGCCGCCCTGCCACCTGCTCTACCAATTCCTGCCGAACGCGACGACCCGCGAAATATCGTTGTGCCTGTACATCCGCTCCAACGATGTCGGTCTGGGCACGCCGTTCAACCTCACCGAGGGCGCGGCCCTGCTGCATCTGGTCGGCCGGCTGACCGGCTACACGCCGCGCTGGTTCACCTACTTCATCGGCGACGCGCACATCTACGAGAACCATCTGCCGATGCTGCGCGAACAGCTCACGCGCGAGCCCTACGAAGCGCCCACCCTGGTCCTGTCGGACCGCATCCCCGATTTCGAGGTCACCGGGCGCTACGAACCCGAATGGCTCGAGAAGGTGGAACCGGGCGACTTCTCGCTGTCCGGCTATACCCATCACGCCCCCCTCACCGCCGCCATGGCCGTATAAAACGCCCCGCCTGCGCAACCCAGGGCGGCAGGTGAAGATTGGTGAGCTTCTAGAAGCGCGTTTTCGGTATAACCCATCCCTTAGCCATGGACGTGTGTCCAGAAATTCCCGCGCGCCATTGCTTCCGACCGGCACCAGCCAGGCCGTGCCGGTCGCTCGCCGCGAAACCGGGCAATCCGCCCGGCAGCGCCGTCCGCCGGCGTTGCTCAGCCGCCCCCTTCTCAAGAAAGAGAGCACGTGCATCACCAGCGTCGTCCGCCGGATTTTGTCTTGCGACCGACTTGCAACCATAGACTACCAATTGATTTGATATGAAGCCCGCGCGGCGGCAGTATGCGCCAAGGACAGGACCCCACAAATGCTCGTCGGAACGTATAACCCTTCGCTCGTCCTCGTATCTCTAGGAGTCGCCATCCTGGCGTCGTACACGGCGTTGGGCATGGCCAATCGCGTCAGGGCCTCGAACGGGTTGCCCAGCGCGCGCTACTGGCTGGCGGGCGGCGCTTTCGCGATGGGCGTGGGCATCTGGTCCATGCATTTCGTCGGCATGCTGGCCTTCAGCCTGCCCATTGCCATGGGCTATGACTTACCCCTGACTGTCCTGTCGCTGGTCATCGCCATCGGCTGCTCTGCCTTCGCCTTGTGGACCGTGAGCAAGGACGAGTTGCCGCGGCGGCGGCTGATGATCGGCGCCCTGCTCATGGGCGCCGGCATCGCAGCCATGCACTACCTGGGCATGGCCGCCATGCTCATGGAACCAGGCATCGTCTACGACGCCAAGTGGTTCGCGCTATCCATCGTGATTGCCGTTGCCGCCTCCGGCGCGGCGCTGTGGATCACCTACCGTCTGCGTCACGGCGGCCCGCGCGTGGCCTGGTCGCGGCCGCTGGCGGCGGTGATCATGGGCATCGCCATCGTCGGCATGCACTACACCGGCATGGCCGCCGCCGGGTTCCCCGCCGGCAGCATCTGCATGGCGGCCAACAGCGGCATCTCGGCCGGCTGGCTGGCCATCGCCGTCACGGCGGTGACCCTGAGCGTGCTGGCCATCGCCCTGCTGGTCGCGGTGCTGGACAACCGGCTGGAGGCGCGCACCTCGGCCCTGGCCTCTTCGCTGGCGGAAGCCAATGAAGAACTGGTGCAGCTGGCGCTGCACGACACGCTGACCAAATTGCCCAACCGCATCCTGCTGGAAGACCGGCTGGAGCAGGCGATCGAAAGCGCCACCCGGCGCAAGGGTTACTTCGCGGTGCTGTTCTTCGACCTGGACGGCTTCAAGGCGGTCAATGACGCCTACGGACACCACACCGGCGACGCATTGCTGATTGACCTGGCGCAGCGCATCCGCCTGACTCTGCGCACCCAGGACACGGTGGCGCGCCTGGGCGGGGACGAGTTCATTGTGCTGAGCGAAGTGGTCGAGCCCACGGACGCGGCCAACGTGGCCGACCGCCTGATCGAGGCCATCGCCCGGCCGGTCACGGTCTACGGGCATGAGGTCATGGTGACCTCCAGCGTGGGCATCGCCATCTATCCCAACAACGGCCAGGATACGCATGCCCTGCTGACCAACGCCGATGCGGCGATGTACCACGCCAAACGCCTGGGCGGCACCGGCTACAGCTTCTTCGAACCGTCCATGAACGCGGACGCGCATGAGCAGATCGAATTGCTGCACGACCTGCGCCTGGCGCAGGAACGCAACCAGCTCGTCCTGCATTACCAGCCCAAGTACGAAGCGCCCGCCGGCCCCATCATCGGCGCCGAGGCCCTGCTGCGCTGGAACCATCCGACGCGCGGCCTGGTGGGCCCGGACCAGTTCATCCCCACGGCGGAAAAGACCGGCCTGATCCTGTCCATCGGCGAATGGGTGATCAACGAGGCCTGCCGCCAGATGCGGGAATGGATCAACGCCGGCCAGGGCCACTGGACCGTCGCCGTCAATATTTCGGCTCTGCAGTTCGCCCACGCCAGTCTGGTGGAAACGGTGCGTTCGGCCCTGGAACGCCACGGCGTCCCGCCTGCCTGCCTGACCCTGGAAGTGACCGAATCCACCGCCATGCGCGACGCCGAGGCCAGCCTGGCGGTGCTCAAGCGCCTGTCGAACCTGGGCGTGACGATTTCCATCGACGACTTCGGCACCGGCTATTCCAGCCTGCTCTACCTGAAGCGCTTGCCGGCTACCGAACTGAAGATCGACCGCGGTTTCGTCAACCAACTGGAAAACGACAACGAGGACGCCGCCATCGTGTCGGCCATCGTCGCGCTGGCGCAGCAACTGAACCTGCGCATCGTGGCCGAAGGCGTGGAAACGCCGGCGCAGCAGAAATTCCTGACCGGCCTGGGCTGCGATTCACTGCAGGGCTTCCTGCTGGGCAAACCCATGCCCGCCACCGAATTCCTGGAACACGCGGTCGACTGAGGCAGCCAGCGCGGCGCAGGCCGCCGCGCAAATTTGCTACGCTTGCCGTAGCCAACCGGCCGAACCTCTACCGTCCCGACCCGCATGCCCGCCAGCCTTACCCTCATCGTCGCCTATTCCGCCAATCGCGTCATCGGACGCGACAACGCCCTGCCCTGGAAACTGCCGGGCGATCTGGCGCACTTCAAGCGCAGCACCCTCGGCCATCCCATCATCATGGGCCGCAAGACCTGGGACTCGCTGGGCCGGCCGCTGCCCGGCCGCAGCAATATCGTGATCAGCCGCAATCCGGATTTCAGCGCCGCGGGCGCCATCGTGGTCCCATCGCTGGAGGCTGCCATCCAGGCCTGCGGCGACATCGACGCGGCCTTTGTCATAGGCGGCGCGCAGATCTACGCGCAGGCCCTGCCCCTGGCCCGGCGCGTCCTGGCCACCGAAGTCCGCGCCGAGGTCGAAGGCGATGCCTTCTTCCCGCTGCTGCCCGCCTTCCAATGGCAGGAAACGGCGCGCGAAGCACAGCCGGCCGAAAACGGCTACGAATACGATTTCGTGACCTACGAGCGGCAGTGACTCAGGCCGCCGCCCCGGCATTGCGCATGAAGCGCCAGAGTGCCGGCGCCTCCGAATAGGCCACGTTGAAGCGCACCCAGGGGGTATCGGCCTCGTCGGCCTCGAAATAGGAGCCAGGCGCCAGCCAGATGCCATCCTTGAGCGCCAGTTCCGCCAAACCATTGGCGCCACGCTCGCGCCATGGTCCGCCCACCTTGGCCCACAGGAACAGGCCGCCTTGCGGCCTCCCGTAGATCTCGAAGCCGTGCTGCGCCATCAGTTCGGCCACGCCCGCATGCGCCTCTGCCAGGCGCTCGCGGGTGCGAGCGATGTGGGCGCGGTAACGGCCCTCGCGGATGACCTGGTGCACGATGCGCTCCATGATCTCTGGCGAGGTCAGGCCCACCGCCATCTTGGTGCGCGCGATATCGCGCGCCAGATCGCGGTGCGCCACCACATAGCCCACCCGCACCGACGGACTGATGACCTTGGAGTAACCGCCCAGGTAGACCACGCGCCGCGCCCCGTCCAGGGCGGCCAGCATGGGCGTCACGCCGGGCGCGAGTTCGCGCGAGATATCGTCTTCCACCACCCACAGGCCGTGCCGCTCGGCCGCCTGCAGGATGCGGAAGGCATTGGCCATGCTGATGCTGGCGCCCGACGGATTCTGCAAGGCGGTATTGACGACCAGGGCCCGCGGCCGGTGGCGCGCCACCACCGCTTCCAGCGCCTCGCAGTCCAGCCCATCCAAGGTGCGAGGCACGGGCACCGCGCGCAAACCGGCCAGGCGCAACATCTGCAGCAGGTTGGCATAGGCGGGCTGCTCCACCACCACCGTGTCGCCCGGCCGCAGCAAGGTGCGTATCACCATGTCCAGCCCGTGCGTCACGCCCTGGGTCAGCACGACCTGCGAGGCCTCGACCTCCATGCCCTGCGCGCTCAGGCTGGCCGCGATGGTCTCGCGCAGCGGCGCATAGCCGTAGGGATGGCCGTAATTCGCAATGCGCATGGCCGGCACTCGCCCCATGTGGCGCAAGGCCATGTGCAGCCCTTCTTCGTTCAGCCATTCGCCCGGCAGCCAGCCGCAGCCCGATTTAATGGGGATGGAATGGTCCGCGAAGATATCCGACAGCAGCCAGCCGGCGTTCAGGCGCGGCGGCTCCCAGGACGGCGGCTGGCTCGGGCGTGCCGGCGCGTCCGGCGTCGCGACCCGATAGCCCGCACCCGGCCGCGCCACCAGCCAGCCCAGCGATACCAGGCGGCTATAGGCGCTGGCCACCGTGAAGGTGCTGACCTCGTACAGGCGCGCGAACTCGCGCACCGAAGGTAGGGACATACCCGGACGCAGGGTCTGTTCTTCGATGGCGCACAGGATGGCTGCAACCAGCTGCTCGACCAGGGTCGGCGCCTGTCCGCGGCCACGGGCGCGGTTTGGCTGAAAATCGATCACGGCATTAACTGTACAGTTGTGTCGCTGATAACTATACAGTTAGCCGCATTTGCGCGGATCGTATATTTTCATTCCCCTGCGGACGCACCAGAATCATTTCAATCCCGCTGGCTGCACACCCGTCGCCCAAGTCCAGCGCTTGTCCGTCCCCTGGAGCCGCCATGAACGCCCCCGACAAACTGCCCGACCTGTCCCACCTCTGGATGCCCTTCACGGCCAACAAGCAGTTCAAGGCCCATCCGCGCATGCTGGCGACCGCCAAGGGCATGTACTACACCTCGACCGACGGCCGCCAGATCCTGGACGGCACCGCCGGCCTGTGGTGCGTCAACGCCGGCCACGGCCGCGAGGAAATCGTCGCCGCGATCTCCCGCCAGGCGGGCGTGATGGACTACGCGCCAGGCTTCCAGCTGGGACACCCGCTGGCCTTCGAAGCCGCCACCGCCGTCGCCGGCATGATGCCCCAGGGCCTGGACCGGGTCTTCTTCACGAACTCGGGTTCCGAATCCGTCGACACCTGCCTGAAGATCGCCCTGGCCTATCACCGCGCCCGCGGCGAAGGCCAGCGCACCCGCCTGATCGGCCGCGAACGCGGCTACCACGGGGTGGGCTTCGGCGGCATTTCGGTCGGCGGCATCTCGACCAACCGCAAGACCTTCTCCGGCGCGCTGCTGCCCGCCGTGGATCATTTGCCGCACACCCACAACATCGAGCAGAACGCCTACTCCAAGGGCCAGCCGGCCTGGGGCGCGCACCTGGCCGATGAACTCGAGCGCATCGTCGCCCTGCACGACCCCTCCACCATCGCCGCGGTCATCGTCGAACCCATGGCAGGCTCGACCGGCGTGCTGATTCCGCCCAAGGGCTATCTGGAAAAGCTGCGCGAGATCACCTCCAAGCACGGCATCCTGCTGATCTTCGACGAAGTCATCACCGCCTACGGCCGCCTGGGCGCCGCCACGGCATCCGAATTCTTCGGCGTCACGCCGGACATCATCGCCATGGCCAAGGGCGTGAGCAACGCCGCGGTGCCGGCCGGCGCCGTCGCGGTCAAGCGCGAAGTGCATGACGCCATCGTCAACGGCCCCGCCGGCGGCATCGAGTTCTTCCACGGCTACACCTATTCGGCGCACCCGCTCGCGGCCGCGGCCATCCTGGCCACGCTGGACATCTACCGCCGCGAAGACCTGTTCGGCCGCGCCCGCAAGCTGTCCGGCGCCTTCCAGGAAGCCGCCCACGGCCTGAAGGGCGCGCCGCACGTCATCGACGTGCGCAACCTGGGCCTGGTTTGCGGCATCGAGCTGGCGCCGCGCGCGGGCGCTCCCGGCGCACGTGCCGCCGAAGTGTTCCAGAAGTGCTTCGACAGCGGCTTGATGGTGCGCTACACCGGTGACATCATCGCGATCTCGCCCCCGCTGATCATCGAAGAAGCCCAGATCGGCCAGATCTTCGAACAGATCGGCAAGGTACTGAAAGAACTCGCCTGATTATGCGCCGCCCTGCGAGGGGCGGCTTTTCGCCAGGGCGGCCCCAGGCCGCCCTCCGGCATTTTTCCAAGCCCCGGATTCGAGCGTTCGACCCATGAAGAAGATCCCCCATTTCATCAACGGCCAGCACTACGACGGCCGCAGCAACCGCTACGCCGACGGCTTCAACCCCGCCACCGGCGAAATCACCTCCTCCATTCCGCTGGCGTCCAACGACGAAGTGGCGCTGGCCGTGGCCGCCGCCCGCGCCGCCTTTCCGGCTTGGTCCGAAACGCCCGCGCTCAAGCGCGCGCGCATCCTGTTCAATTTCAAGGCGCTGCTGGACAAGCACCAGGACGAACTGGCCGAGCTGATCACGCGCGAGCACGGCAAGGTCTTCTCCGATGCCAAGGGCGAGGTCACGCGCGGCATCGAAATCGTCGAGTTCGCCTGCGGCATTCCGCAGCTGATGAAGGGCCAGTACTCCGACCAGATCGGCGGCGGCATCGACAACTGGAGCATGCGCCAGGCCCTGGGCGTGGTGGCCGGCATCACGCCGTTCAACTTCCCCATGATGGTGCCGTGCTGGATGTTCCCGGTCGCCATCGCCTGCGGCAACACCTTCGTGCTCAAGCCTTCCGAGCGCGATCCCTCGGCCTCGCTGCGCCTGGCTGAACTGCTGGCAGAGGCCGGCCTGCCCGCAGGCGTGTTCAACGTCGTGCATGGCGACAAGCAGGCCGTGGACGCGCTGATCGCGCACCCGGACGTGGAAGCCCTGTCCTTTGTCGGTTCGACCCCCATCGCCGAATACATCTACGCCGAAGGCACCCGCCGCGGCAAGCGCGTGCAGGCGCTGGGCGGCGCCAAGAACCACATGGTGATCATGCCCGACGCCGACCTCGACCAGGTCACCGACGCCCTGATGGGCGCGGCCTACGGCTCGGCCGGCGAGCGCTGCATGGCCATCTCGGTGGCGGTGGCAGTGGGCGACGTGGCCGACAAGGTGGTCGAGCGCCTGACTCCGCGCGTCAAGGCGCTGGTGGTCAAGGACGGCATGCAGGGCGACGCCGAAATGGGTCCGCTTGTCACCTCGCAGCATCGCAACAAGGTCCTGGGCTACATCGAGGACGGCATCGCCGCGGGCGCCACGCTGGTGGCCGACGGCCGCGGCCTGCAAGTGCCGGGCAACGAAAAGGGCTTCTTCCTCGGCGGCACGCTGTTCGACAACGTCAAGCCCGCCATGAACATCTACCGCGAAGAAATCTTCGGACCGGTGCTGTGCGTGGTGCGCGTGCCGGACTTCGCCTCGGCAGTGGCACTGATCAACGCCCATGAGTTCGGCAACGGCGTGGCCTGCTTCACGTCCGACGGCGGCGTGGCGCGCGCCTTCGCCCGCCAGATCAAGGTCGGCATGGTCGGTATCAACGTGCCCATTCCCGTGCCGATGGCCTGGCATTCCTTCGGCGGCTGGAAGCGTTCGCTGTTCGGCGACCATCACGCCTACGGCGAAGAAGGCATCCGCTTCTATTCGCGCTACAAGAGCGTGATGCAGCGCTGGCCGGACAGCATCGCCAAGGGCGCGGAATTCACGATGCCAGTCGCTGAGTGAGGGTCCCCCCCCGAAGCGCTGCGCGCTTCCCCCCCAGGGGGGCGTCGCTGCGGACCGGCGGAGCCGGATCCGCGCGACCCCGCTTAGGGAACGTCTTGCCTGATTGCGGCGTTGTGCCTGTTTTCGTTGTTCCTGTTTTCGTCGTACCTATTTTCGTCGTACCTGTTTTGTGCGTGGCTGGTGGTGCGGTGGCGCCACTTTAGAACTGACTTGGGCGCGGCTTGGCCCGCGCCTTTCCTGACATCAAAACAACAAGGGGATCCTGATGCGCATCGGGATAGGCGGCTTTCAGCATGAAACCAATACGTTCGCGCCTTCGCGCGCGGCGTGGGAGGACTTTGCCGAGAAGGGCGGCGGCTGGCCCAAGCTGGTCAGCGGGCCCGCGATGTTCGCGGCGGTGGCGGGCGCCAACATTCCGGTGGCGGGCTTTATCGAAGCCATGGGACGGCACACGCTGCTGCCCACAACCTGGGCGGCGGCCAGCCCCTCGGGGCCGGTCACCAAGGATGCATTCGAACGCATCAGCGCGATGATCCTGCAAGGTCTGTCGCTGGCGTTGCCGCTGGATGGCGTCTATCTCGACCTGCACGGCGCCATGGTCACCGAGCATCTGGACGATGGCGAAGGCGAGTTGCTCAGGCGCGTGCGCGAGCTGGTAGGCCCGGACGTACCGGTCGTCGCCAGCCTGGACCTGCACGCCAACGTGACCCGTGCCATGGTGCGCCACGCGGATGCGCTGGTCTGCTACCGCACCTATCCGCATATCGACATGGCCGAAACCGGACAACGCGCCGCCGAGCTGCTGGCCGCGCGGCTGGCCGGCGCGCCGCGGCCCTGTGTGTCCCTGCGCGCGCTGCCCTACCTGATATCCCTATGCTGGCAGTCCACCGATATCGAACCGTCGCGCAGCCTGTACCAGCTGGTGGGCGACATCGAGGCGCGCGGCGCTCTCAGCCTGTCGTTCGCCACGGGTTTTCCCGCAGCCGACTTCCCCGAATGCGCGCCCACGGTATGGGCCTACGGCGCCACGCAAGCCGAAGCCGATGCCGCGGCCGACGAGATGACGCGTGCCGTGTTGAACGCGGAGCGCGACTTCGGCGGCAAGCTCTACACGCCCGACGAAGCCGTGCAGGAAGCCATGCGCCTGGCGCGCGACGCGCATAAACCCGTGGTTATCGCCGACGCGCAGGACAATCCGGGCGCCGGCGGCAGTTCGGACACCACTGGCGTGCTGCGCGCGCTGATCCGGCACGATGCACGCGACACCGCCATTGGCCTAATCGTGGACCCCGCGGCGGCGCTGGCGGCCCATCGCGCGGGGGCCGGAAACAAGGTACGCATTGCATTGGGTGGACACTCGGGTATTCCCGACGATGAGCCGCTGGACAGCGAATTCATCGTCGAGAAAACGTCGGATGGACGCTTCGATACGCATGGCGCTTTCTATCGCGGCTTCCATATGGACCTGGGTCCCAGCGCCTGCCTGCGCGTAGGCGGCGTGCGCATCATCGTCGCGTCGAACAAGGTGCAGATGGCGGACCAGGAAATGTTCCGTTTCGCCGGCGTGGAGCCGCAACGCGCCGCGATCCTGGTGGTCAAGAGTTCCGCGCACTTCCGCGCCGATTTCACTGGCATCGCCCAAACGATCCTGGTGTGCGCGGCCCCCGGTTCCATGCTGATGGATGCGGCAAAACAACCATGGACACGGTTGCGTCCCGGCATCAGAATGGCGCCTTGCGGACCTGTCTTTTCGGTCAGGTCCGCTACCGCCTGAAGCTCGCACGCCGCCCCAGCGCGGCGGACCAACGACGCAGCGGCGCGATGGCGCCGCTCACTACGCATCAAGGGGAACATTCATGCTGAAGTACGTCCGAGCGGCCGCGCTGGCCGGCGCCACCCTGATGATGGCTCACGGCGCCTACGCCGAGACCGTCATCAAGTCGGTCATGCATTCGCCTCTGCGACTGACCGATCCGCATGCCACCACCGCGTACATCACGACGTGGCACGGCTACATGATTTACGACACCCTGCTGGCCACCGACGCCGACAACAAGATCCAGCCGCAAATGCTGGAAAAGTGGGAAGTCTCGCCCGACGGCAAGACCTACACCATGACCTTGCGCGACGGCCAGAAGTGGCATGACGGCAAGCCGGTGACCTCCGAGGACTGCGTCGCTTCGATCAAGCGCTGGGCCGCCGGCGACGGCATGGGCCGCACGCTGCTGAAGTTCACCGACAAGATCGAAGTCATCGACGACAAGAACTTCCGCATCGTCATGAAGGAACCCACGGACCTGGCGCTGCGCGCCCTGTCCAAGCCCACCGGCACCGCGCCGTTCATGATGCCCAAGCGCATCGCCGAACAGGCCATCGGCCAGCCCATCACCGACATGACCGGTTCGGGTCCGTTCAAGGTCATCGAATTCAAGCCCGGCGTGAAGACGGTCTACGCCAAGAACGCCGACTACGTGCCGCGCAAGGAACCCGCCAGCGGTCTGGCCGGCGGCAAGGTCGTCAACGTCGACAAGGTCGAGTGGGACGTCATGCCCGACGCGCTGACCACCGCCAACGCATTGTTGGGCGGCGAGATCGACTTCGTCGAACAGTTCCCCTACGATCTGCTGCCGATGATCGAAGGCAACAAGGATCTGAAGGAAGAGTCGCTCAGCCCGGTCGGCTACTTCACGATGTACCGCTTCAACTTCAAGTACCCGCCCTTCAACAACAAGAAGGTGCGCCAGGCCGCGATGTACGCCATCGGCCAGGAAGACGTGATGAAGGCGCTGGTCGGCAATCCCAAGTACTGGAAGACCTGCGCCTCGCTGTGGGGCTGCGGCACGCCGCTGGAAAGCGACATCGGCAAGGACATGGTGGTGCCGTCCAACATCGAAAAGGCCAAGGCGCTGCTGAAGGAAGCCGGCTACGACAACACGCCCATCCTGGTCATGCACGCGACCGACGTCGGCACCCTGTCGGCCCAACCGGTGGTGATGGCCCAGGCGCTGCGCAAGGCCGGCTTCAACGTCAACCTCGCCGCGATGGATTGGCAGAGCGTGGCCACCCGCCGCGCCTCGAAGGCCGCGCCCGCCGAAGGCGGCTGGAACATCCACAACACCAACTGGTACGCCACCGACGTGATGGACCCGGTCCGTTCCGCTCCGGCCGCGGCCAACGGCGACAACGCCTGGTTCGGCTGGCCCGACTTCCCGCAGATCGAGGAACTGCGCACCAAGATGGCGCTGACCTCCGACCCCGCGGAACAGAAGAAGATCGCCGAGGAAGTGCAGCGCATCGGCATCGATGAAGGCCTGTACGTGCCGCTGGGCCAGATGTCCGTGCCCACCGTCTACTCGACCAAGCTGTCGGGCCTGGTGCACGCGCCGGTGTTCGCGTTCTGGAACGTCAAGAAAGCCCCTTGACGGGCAAGTAGTTCAGGGGGAAATACATGCTGGCATTTGTCTCACGCCGGCTCCTCGCGACCATCCCCGTTCTGGTGATGGTCGCGGTGGTGGTCTTCGCGATATTGCGTTTCAGCCCGGGAGATCCGGCCATCATCATGGCGGGCGATGGCGCCACGCCCGAGCGTATCGTGCAGATACGCCAGACGATGGGCCTGGACCAGCCGGTCATCAAGCAATTCTTCATTTGGGGCGGCAAGCTCCTGCAAGGCGACCTGGGCACTTCGCTCATGTCGGGCGTGCCGGTCACCAAGCTGATCGGCCAACGCCTTGAACCCTCGCTCAGCCTGGCGGTGCTGACCCTGGTGTTCACGCTGATCGTCGCCATCCCGCTGGGCGTGCTGGCCGCGTGGCGGCAAGGCAAGCTGCTGGACCGCGCCGTCATGGGCTTCTCGGTGCTGGGCTTCTCGGTGCCGGTGTTCGTCACGGGCTATGTGCTGATCTGGCTCTTCGCCATCAAGCTGGGCTGGTTCAACGTGCAAGGCTACACGCCGCTGGAAAAAGGCTTCTGGCCCTACCTGCACCGCCTCATCCTGCCGTCGCTGGCCCTGTCCACGGTCTACGTGGCGCTGATCGCGCGCATCACGCGCACCAGCGTCATCGAGGTCATGGGCGAGGACTTCATCCGCACGGCGCGCTCCAAAGGCCTGGGCGAAACCGGCGTGCTGCTGGGCCATGCCCTGCGCAACGCCGCGGTGCCCATCGCCACGGTGGTGGGCCTGGGCATCGCGCTGCTGATCAGCGGCGTGGTCGTGACCGAATCGGTGTTCAACATCCCCGGCCTGGGCCGGCTGGTGGTGGAAGCCGTGCTGGCGCGCGACTACCCGGTCATCCAGGGCCTGACGCTCTTCTTCGCGTTCGTCTACGTGTTCATCAATCTGGTTGTCGATTGCGCCTACACGGTGTTCGACCCGCGGATCAGGTACTAACGATGCAAACGCCAACCGATGCCGCCGCGCAAGCGGCCGCCGATCTCCCCGGAGGCGGCACGCCCCAGGCCACCGCCTGGCGCCAGATCCGGCAGGGGCTCAAAAGCTGGCCCGTGATGCTGGCGCTGATCGTGCTGGTGGCCGTCGTCGCCATCGCGCTGTTCGCGCCGCTGCTGGGCACCGTCGACCCCACTTTCATCAACCCCGGCGCGCGCCTCAAGCCGCCCTTCTCCGATTACCTGCTGGGCACTGACGCGTTCGGCCGCGACGTCTGGTCGCGCGTGGCCTACGGCGCCCGCATCTCGCTGATTGCAGGCCTGGGCGCGGCGCTGGTCAGCGTCGCCCTCGGCCTGGTCATCGGCGTGATCGCGGGCTGGTTCCGCTCGCTGGACGGGCTGATCATGCGCACCATGGACGCCATCATGGCCATCCCCGGCATCCTGCTGGCGATCGCCCTGGTGTCGGTCACGGGCGCCAGCATCACCACGGTGCTGGTGGCCATCACCATCCCGGAAATTCCGCGGGTGGTGCGGCTGGTGCGCGGCCAGATCCTGACCGTGCGCGGCGAACCCTACGTCGAGGCGGCGCTGGCCCTGGGCACGCCGCTGCCGCTGCTGCTGTGGCGCCACATGGTGCCCAGCACCATCGCGCCGCTGACGGTGCAGGGCACGTACGTCTTCGCCTCCGCCATGCTCACCGAAGCCATCCTGAGCTTCCTGGGCGCGGGCATCCCGCCCGAGATCGCCTCCTGGGGCAACATCATGTCCGAAGGGCGCATGTATTTCCGCATGCTGCCTGGCCTGATCCTCTTCCCCGGCCTGTTCCTGTCGCTGACCGTGCTCAGCGTGAACATCCTGGGCGACGCCTTGCGCGACGCGCTGGACCCAAAAATGGTGCGCAGGATCTGATGCCGATGACCTACTCTCCCATTCCTCCCGCGGGCGACACCTCGTCCGCCATCCTGGCCATCCGCAACCTCTCGGTCGAAGTCGCCGGCGCCGGCAACCGCGTCGTGCGCAACCTGAGCCTGGACGTGCACGCCGGCGAAACCGTGTGCGTGGTCGGCGAGTCCGGCTCGGGCAAGTCCGTCACTTCGCTGGCCGTGATGGGCCTGCTGCCGCCCGGCGTGCTGGGCGTCAGCGCGGGTTCCATCCGCGTCGAAGGCGAAGACGTGGTCAGCGCCACGCAGCGCCGCCTGCGCGAAATGCGCGCCACGCGCATGGCCATGGTGTTCCAGGAACCCATGACCGCGCTGAACCCCGTGCACACCGTGGGCAAGCAGGTCGACGAAGTGCTGCGCCTGCACCGCAAGCAGATGTCGGCCGCGGAACGCCGCGCCAAGGTGCTGGACATGTTCCGCTCCGTGCACCTGCCCGACGTCGAACGCATCTTCGAGGCCTATCCGCATCAGCTGTCGGGCGGCCAGCGCCAGCGCATCGTCATCGCCATGGCGCTGATCCTGGAACCCAAGCTGCTGATCGCCGACGAGCCGACCACGGCGCTGGACGTCACCACGCAGAAGCAGATCCTGGCGCTCATCAAGGAACTGCAGGTCAAGCACCAGACCGCCGTGCTGTTCATCACGCACGACTTCGGCGTGGTGGCCGAGATCTCCGACCGCATCGTGGTGATGAACCGCGGCGACCTGATAGAAAGCGGCACGCGCAACGAGATCCTGGCCGAACCCAAGCAGTCCTACACCCGCCGCCTGGTGTCCTCCGTGCCCAGCCTGGTGCCCTCGCGCCGCGAGGCGCCGGCCGGCATGCCGGTGCTGCACGTCAAGGGGCTGGGCCGCACCTACGGCACCAAGAGTTCGCTGTTCTCGCGCCAGACCGCGCGCAGCGTGATCGCGGCCACCGACGTCAACCTGACGCTGCGCAAGGGCGAGATCCTGGGCATCGTGGGCGAATCCGGCTCGGGCAAGTCCACCGTGGCGCGCTGCATCGTGCGCCTGATCGAACCCACCGCCGGCCACATGATGATGGGCGGCGAAGACCTCAGCACCCTGTCCGGCGCGGCGCTGCGCCCCGTGCGCCGCCGCATCCAGATCGTGTTCCAGGATCCGTACCGCTCGCTGAATCCGCGCCGCACCGTCGGCGAATCCATCATCGAGGGCCTGCTGAACTTCGGCGTGGCCCGCGAGCAGGCCTTGAAGCGCGCCGGCGAAACGCTGAGCGTCGTGGGCCTGAGCCCGGACGCGATGAACCGCTATCCGCACCAGTTCTCCGGCGGCCAGCGCCAGCGCATCTGCATCGCGCGCGCGCTGGTCATGGACCCCGAGGTCCTGGTGGCCGACGAGGCGGTGTCCGCCCTGGACGTGTCGGTACAGGCGCAGGTACTGGAGCTGCTGGAGCAGGTGCGCCAGCGCACCGGCGTGGGCGTGCTGTTCATCACCCACGACCTGCGCGTGGCCGCGCAGATCTGCGACACCATCATGGTGATGCAGCGCGGCAAGGTCGTCGAGACTGGCTCCGCCGAAACCGTGCTGACCGAACCGCGCCACGAATATACGCGAGCCCTGATCGACGCCGCCCCCGGACGCGACTGGGATTTCCGCAACTTCCGGCCGGTCGCCGCCGGCCTGGGCCACGCCGCCGCGCCCTGAGACGCGCGCAGCCTGTACACACACTGGAACCGAAATGCCGCAACCGCATGAACTGTCCGCCGTGGAACTGCTCCAGGCCTACCGCAACAAGACGCTCTCGCCCGTCGAGGTCACCCGCTCGGTGCTGGACCATATTGCGCGCTGGGAGCCGCAGCTCAAGGCCACCTACGCCCTGGACGCGGATGGCGCGCTGGCCCAGGCCCGCGCCTCTGAAGCCCGCTGGATGAAGGGCGAACCGCTGGCTACCGGAGGGCACACGCTGGATGGCGTGCCGGCCACCATCAAGGAAAACATTGCCACGCGCGGCGTGCCGGTGCCCCTGGGCACGGCCGCCACGGAACTGAAGCCCGCCGCCGCCGATGCGCCGCCGGCCGCGCGCATGCGCGAGGCCGGCGCGGTACTGCTGGGCAAGACCACCATG
>NZ_JCBAMT010000067.1:0-40689 GCF_059760445.1 Achromobacter sp. D7-1
CGCGCAAGGCGTCCGGCGCGGGCAATCATCAGAAGATGTGGCGGAAGCCCACTGCGGCGCCGAGCTGGTTGCTCTTGCCGGTGATTTCGCCGCTGGCGGCATCGCTGACCTTGTTCCAGTCCACGGTGCCGTAGACCTGCGAGCGCTTGGACAGCGAGTACTCGGCCACGGCGACCAGCGCGTAGCGTTTGCCCTTGTCGCCGTCTTCGACCACGTTCTTGCTCTGGTCGTAGTAGGCGGCGCCGGTGATGGCCCAGCGCGGCGTGGCCTGCCAGGTGACGCCGGCGAAGTAGCCGTTGTCCTTGCGGTCCAGGCCAGGAGCCTGGGCGCCGCCCATGACGGCGTTGACCCAGCCGGTTTCGTCGCGGCCGTTGTAGTAGCCGGCGAACACCTTGGCGCCTTCGAACTGATAGGAAGCGTTCAGGTTCCAGACGCGCTGGCGCAGATCGGAATCCGTGCCGTCGTAGGTCTGCTGGTAGCCCGCGCCCAGGCCCAGGTTGCCCACGGTGTAGCGCAGGCTGGCGCCGTACTGCTGGCCGGCCTTGTGGTCGTTGTAGTCGTCGCCGTTGGCCCAGGACAGCACGAACGCCAGGTCTCCAATGGTGTTGGAGTACTTGGTCATGTTGTTGGTGCGCACGCGCGACATGGCGGCGGGCAGCCAGGCGTTCTGGTCGTAGTTGCCGACGGTCAGCGGGTCGAAGTAGTCGGCCAGCAGGTCGAACATCGGGGTGTTCTGCAGACCCAGGGTCAGCGCGCCGATGCTGCCGCCGTCCAGGCCGATATAGGCCAGGCGGCTGAAGGTCTTGCTGGGATCCGAGCCGCGGCCGTTCTGCATGTTGAAGCCGTTTTCCAGGCGGAAGAAGGCGCGGTTGCCGTTGCCCAGGTCTTCGGAGCCGCGCAGGCCCCAGCGGCTGTTGGAGATGGCGCCGTTTTCCATCGATACGCGGCTGCCGTCCGCGCCGACGCTGCCGGCGCTGGTGCTCAGGTAGCGGATGCTGACGTCGGCGATGCCGTAGAGGGTGACGCTGGTTTCGGCTTGGGCCGTGCCGGCGGCCAGGCCCAGGCCTGCAAGGGCGAGGGATAGAGTGATGCGTTTCATGCGGGGGGCTCCTCCTGGGTAGCGCTATTTTTAATGGCGCCGGGCTTTTGGCCCGGCTGGTTGCGCCTGGCGGATCGTCAGGCGCTGGGCCGTCGCTCCGACACTTTGGGTAAGCGCGGGTCCGGGCGATGGCCGCATATGCACATATACGCCGTAATGTTGCAACGTATCAGCGCCTGGGAATTCTAGAAAAGTTGAGGAGCAAACAACACCTGTAGTTTTTTGGAGTTTTCCCTGGTTTACAGGAACGCAAAACAGGGGGCGGGCAGAGTGCGCAGGCAGGGGTGAAAAAAAACCCCGTTGCAGGAACGGGGTTTCATGTTGGCGCCAGGCTACAGCGTCATGTGCAGCGGCAGCCACGTCGCTATGCCAGGCACGGCATAGAGCAGCAGCACCGCCAGGATCATGAGGAAGAACATGGGCAGCGAGGCGCGCGCGATATAGGGCAATTCCCTGCCGCTCATGCCGGACAGTACGAACAGGTTGAACCCCACCGGCGGCGTGATCTGTGCCATTTCCACAACGAATACGATGAAGATGCCGAACCAGATCAGGTCGATGCCGGCGGCCTGCACGGTGGGCAGCAGCACGCCCATGGTCAGCACGACGATGGAAATGCCATCCAGGAAGCAGCCCAGGACGACGAAGAACACCATCAGCGCCATGATCAGCCAGAACTGGGACAGGCCCAGGCCGCCGATCCATTCGGCCAGCGCGCGGGGCAGGCCGATGTAGCCCATGGCCAACGTCAGGAACTGCGCGCCGGCGAGGATCAGCGCAATCATGCAGTACAGCCGCGTCGCGCCCAGCAGCGACTGCATGAAGGTGCTGCGGGTGAGCGAGCCCTGCAGCGCGGAGAGGAACAGGGCCCCCACCACGCCGACCGCGGCGGCTTCCGTGGCGGTCGCGATGCCGGTATAGATGGAGCCGAGCACGGCGCCAATCAGCAGCATCACCGGAATCAGATGGCGCGAGCGCGACAGCTTCTGCATCAGCGACAGGCCGGGATCCGCCGCGGGCACCTGGCCGGGGTTGCGGATCGCCCACCAGGCGATGTAGCCCATGAACAGCAGCGCCAGCATCAGGCCGGGCAGGATACCTGCAATGAACAGCTTGGCGATGGACACGTCCGCGGCCACCCCGTACACGATCATGATGATGGAAGGCGGTATCAGCAGGCCCAGCGTGCCGGCCCCGGACAACGTGCCGAGGATCTTGTCCTCGGGATAGCCGCGGCGCGTGAGTTCGGGGATGGTCATCTTGCCGACCGTGGCGCAGGTCGCCGCGGACGAACCCGAGACCGCCGCAAAGATGGCGCAGCCGATCACGTTGGTGTGCAGCAGTCGGCCGGGAAGGCGGTTGAGCCAGGGGGCGAGCCCCTTGAACAGGTCTTCGGACAGCCGCGTGCGGAACAGGATTTCGCCCATCCACAGGAACAGCGGCAGGGCGGTCAGCGTCCAGCTGGAAGACGCGCCCCAGATGGTGACGGCCATGGCGTCGCCGGCCGGCCGGCTGGAGAAGATCTCCATGCCGATCCAGGCGGTTCCCGCCAGGGTCAGGCCGACCCAGACCCCGCAGCCCAGCAGCGCGAAGATCGAGACGACCAATAGGGTTATGACGAGAAGTTCATTCATGGGTTTGCTGCGAAGTGGCGGCGGCCAGGCCGCGTGAGCGTCGGATCAGCTCGTCGAGCAGGGCGACCAGGAACAGCACCGTGCCCACGGCCATGCTGAGCTGGGGTATCCAGAGCGGCGTGGCGTCGTTGGACGTGGAAATGTCGTTGAATTGCCAGGAGTCGTAGGTCAGCTTGATGCTGAAGAACGCGAAGGCGGCTGCCAGCAGGGAGCCGGCCGCCAAGGCAAAGATGTCCAGCCTGCGGCTCGCAGCGGGTTTGAGCGAATTGAGCAGCAGCGTCACGCGGATGTGCTCGCCGTGCTTGAACGTGCTGGCTAACGCGAGGAAACCGGCGGCGGCCATGAAATACCCGGCATAGGCGTCCGTGCCGGGTATGTTCCAGTGGAGCTGGCGCGCGATGATCGCGGCCAGCACCGACCCCAGGACGCCTATCGTGCACAGGCCGGCCAGCAGGCCGGCCGCGCCGTAAAGACCATCTAGAAAGCGGCGCATGGAGATATCACTGCTTCTTGTAGGCGTCGATCATGGCCTGGCCGTCAGCGCCGGCTTTCTTCAGCCAGTCGTCCAGCATGCGCTTGCCGATCACCGACAGGCCTTCCTTCAGCTCGACCGTGGGCTTGATGGTTTCCATGCCGTTCTTGGCCAGCTCTTCCTGGTACCACTTGTTCTTTTCCTGCGACAGCTTCCAGCCGCGCTCTTCAGCCTGCGCGCCGGCCTTCTTCAGGGCGGCCTGGGTCGCCGGGTCGAGCGCGTCGAACGCCTTCTTGTTGACGATGATGGCGTTCTTCGGCAGCCAGGCCTGGGTGTCGTAGAACTTCTTGATGTACTCGTAGGTCTTGGTGTCGTAGCCCGTCGATGCCGAGGACATGTAGGAATCGATCACGCCGGTGGCCATGGCCTGGGCCAGTTCAGCCTGCTGCACCGTGACGGGCTGCGCGCCGACCAGTTCGGCGATCTTGGCCGTCACCGGGCTGTAGGCGCGCCACTTCAGGCCCTTCATGTCGCTGATCTGCTTGATGTCCTTGTTGGCGAAGATGCCCTGGGGCGGCCAGGCCACTGCGTACAGCAGGGTCATGCCGTGCGCGTTGAGCTTCTTCTCGAGGAAGGGTTTCTGCGCCTGGTAGAGCTTGAACGAAGCGTCATAGCCGGTGGCCAGGAAGGGCAGGCCGTCCAGTTCGTAGATCGGATCTTCGTTCGCAAAGTTGGTCAGCAGGATCTCGCCGATCTGCGCCTGATTGCCTTGCACCGCGCGCTTGATCTCGGGCGCCTTGTACAGCGAGGCGTTGTTGTGCAGCGTGATCTTCAGCTTGCCTTCCGACAGCGTGTCCACGTCCTTGACGAAGGTGGTCAGGTTCTCTACGTGGAAGTTGCTGGCCGGATAGGCCGTGGGCAGATCCCATTTGGTTTGCGCCTGTGCGCCTGCGCTGAACGCCAGAACGATGCTGCCGGCGAGCAGGGAAATTTTCTTGTGCATGGGTGGGTCCTTCTTTGCGAATGGTGAAGCCGGGTTGTGCCCGAAAGGCATTGCGAAAGAGTGCGCTGCGCCGATGACGCGCAGCTGAAAAGCCGTGCCATTCTATGTTGCTATGCGGCGGCAGGGCGCGTGAAATCGCGTCTTTACGGGTTATTCCTAACAGCCGCGCGCAGCGCCGATCATTGAGGGTTCAATCTTTGCGCAAACGCAATGCGGCAGCGGTTTTTCTTCTAACATTGCGTATCAAATGCATGGTGCAGAGGCGCGTGTGAACTTCGTTTTCCGTCGTGATGAATTGCTGGTTGAAGAGACGTCCGCCGTATTGCCGGACACCGCCGTGTGCGTACGGATAGGCGTGGCGGCTGCGGCCTTGCAGCCGATCTGGACATTGCCCGGTTCGCCGTACCGCACCGTGCACGTGGAGCCGGGCGTGGAGCCGCCGCAGGGCTATGCCTTCAGGAAGCTGCGCTCGCTTTTCGGGGTGCTGGACGACGAGCGCATGGCGCTGGCCGGCCGCGCCTACCAGATCGCCGAATGGGCGCGCACGCACCGGTTCTGTGGCGTCTGCGGCACGCCGGCGGAACGCGTACCCACTGAGTTCTGCCTGCGCTGCCCGTCCTGCGGCTTTTCGGCCTATCCGCGCATCTCGCCGGCCATGATGGTGCTGATTCGCAAGGGCGACAGCATCCTGCTGGCGCGCCACACCACCACGGCCACCTCGCGCTACACCGCGCTGGCCGGCTTCGTCGAGCCTGGCGAAAGCATCGAGCAGACCATCCATCGCGAGGTCTACGAGGAGGTGGGCCTGAAGGTGGGCAATCTTCAGTACTTCGGCAGCCAATCCTGGCCGTTTCCGCATTCGCTCATGGTTGCGTTCACGGCGGACTACGTGTCGGGGGATATACGTGTCCAGGAAGAGGAGATCGCCGATGCGCGCTGGTTCGGCCCGGGCGATCCCATGCCCGAGATCGCGCCGCGGATTTCCATCGCCGGCGGGCTGATCCGGGCCAATCTGCCCATGGGCTGGTCGGCGCCTTAAACCGCCTTTCTGGTTTGGAGTTTTCTAGGGGTATTCCCTCGAAAGAGGGGGTTTCTGGCGCTTCGTTCGTATTTTTTATTGATGAAATATAGATAAATTATTAGTATTTCGTTCATATAAACTCGGCTTGCGTCTCCCATGACACCCGCTTTGATTGCATCGTCGGCCCATCTGGCCGGCGGCAGCGCGCCCGACCTCTCCGAGGTGGAATTCGGCCTGATGATCGCCAGCCACGCCTTCGACCGCTGGACCGTGCGCTGCATGGCGGCGGCCGGGCTGCCCGACCTGACGCCCACCGACGTAATGGTCTTTCATCATGTCTATCACCGTGAACGGCCCAAGAAGCTGGCCGACATCTGCTTCACGCTGAACGTCGAGGACACGCACATCGTCAGCTATGCGCTCAAGAAGCTGGACCGCCTGGGCGTGGTCAAAGGCGAGCGCAACAGCAAGGAAGTCTTCTACAGCGTGACCCCGGACGGCGCGGCCATCCTCAAGCGCTACGCCGAGATCCGCGAACAATGCCTGACCGCCGGCCTGGACGCGCCGGGCGGGGGCGGGCTGGACTACAGCCGCCAATTGGCGCACACCTTGCGCGCGCTGTCCGGCCTGTACGACCAGGCCGCCCGCGCGGCGACCTCTCTCTGATTCCATTTACCCGCGCGCGGCCGCATGCGCCGCGGCGACTCTTTGTTTGCAAGGACAGCTATGAAGTGGCAATTCTGGATTGACCGTGGGGGTACCTTTACCGACATCGTGGCGCGGCGTCCCGATGGCACGACCACCACGGCCAAGATGCTCTCGGAAAACCCGGAGCAGTACCGCGACGCGGCCGTGGCCGGCATCCGCAAGCTGCTGGGCATCGCGCCCGGCCAGCCCGTACCCGCCGATCAGGTCGAGTGCGTGAAGATGGGCACCACGGTGGCCACCAACGCCTTGCTGGAACGCAAGGGCGAGCGCACCTTGCTGGTGACGACCAAGGGTTTCCGCGACGGCCTGCGCATTGCCTACCAGAACCGTCCGCGCCTGTTCGACCGTAACGTCGTTCTGCCCGAGATGCTGTACGAATCCGTGGTGGAAGCGGACGAGCGCGTGGCCGCCGACGGCGAGGTGATCCGCGAACTGGACCAGGAAGCGCTGCGCGCGGCTATGCAGGCGGCCTACGACAGCGGCATCCGCGCGGTCGCCATCGTCTTCATGCATGCCTGGCATGCGCCGGAACACGAGCGCATCGCTGCCCGCATCGCGCGCGAAGTGGGCTTCCCGCAGGTGTCGGCCTCGCACGAGGTCAGTCCGCTGATCAAGTTCGTGTCGCGCGGCGATACCACGGTGGTGGATGCCTATCTGTCGCCGATCCTGATGCGCTATGTGGACCAGGTGGCTGGCGAACTGCCGGGCATCCGCCTGATGTTCATGCAATCGAGCGGCGGCCTGACCGACGCGCACCGTTTCCGGGGCAAGGACGCCATCCTGTCGGGGCCTGCCGGCGGCATCGTCGGCATGGTGCGCACCAGCGAGATCGCGGGCTTTCCGAAGGTCATCGGCTTCGACATGGGCGGCACCTCCACCGACGTGTCTCACTATGCCGGCGAATTCGAACGCGAGTTCGAGACCCAGGTGGCCGGCGTGCGCATGCGCGCGCCCATGATGAGCATCCACACGGTGGCGGCGGGCGGCGGTTCGATCCTGCATTTCGACGGCGCGCGGCTGCGCGTGGGTCCGGATTCGGCCGGCGCCAATCCTGGCCCCGCGTGCTATCGCCGCGGCGGCCCGCTGGCGGTGACGGACTGCAACGTCCTGCTGGGCAAGATCCAACCCGATTTCTTCCCCAAGGTCTTCGGCCCCGAGGCCAATGAGCCGCTGGACCGCGACGCGGTCGTGGCGCGCTTTACGGCCATGTCCGACGAAGTGCGTGCCGCCACCGGCCGCGAGATGAGTCCGGAACAGCTCGCCGAGGGCTTCCTGGAAATCGCGGTGGGCAATATGGCCGAGGCCATCAAGCGCATTTCGGTGCAGCGCGGCCACGACGTGACCGAATACGCGCTGACCGTGTTCGGCGGCGCGGGCGGCCAGCACGCCTGCCTGGTCGCCGACGCGCTGGGCATGACGACGGTGTTCGCGCATCCGCTGGGCGGCGTGCTGTCGGCCTATGGCATGGGCCTGGCTGACCAGACCGACATGCGCCAGAAGACGGTCGAGAAGGTGCTGGACGCGGACCTGATGCAGGCGCTCCAGGGCGAGCTGGACGAGCTGGCCGGCCAGGCCGTGGGCGAATTGCGCCGCCAGCATGTGGCCGAAAGCGATATCAGCGTGCAGCGCCGCCTGCACCTGAAGTACCGCGGCACGGACACCTCGCTGGAAGTGGCCTACACGGACCTGAACCAGGCGCGCAAGGATTTCGAGGCGGCCTACCGCCTGCGCTATTCCTTCCTGATGCCCAACCGCGAGCTGGTGGTGGAAACCATCTCCGTCGAAGCCACGGGCGGCGGCGAACGCGTCAGCGAAGCGACCACCGCGCGGCTGCGCGATGGCGCCCTGGCTCCCAGCCGCGTCGTCAGCATGTACAGCGGCGGCGCCTGGCGCGACACGCCCTTGTATGTGCGCGAGGACATGGCGGGCGGCGACGTGGTGGCGGGACCTGCCATCATTTCCGAGCCCAACCAGACCACGGTGGTCGAAGCCGGCTGGCAGGCTGAACTGACGGCGCAGGATCACTTCGTGATCCGCCGCGTCGAAGCTCGTCCGGAACGCCGCGCCATCGGCACACAGGCCGATCCGGTGATGCTGGAGGTCTTCAACAACCTCTTCATGTCGATCGCCGAGCAGATGGGTTACCGCCTGCAGAACACGGCCTATTCGGTCAACATCAAGGAACGGCTGGACTTCTCCTGCGCGATTTTCGATGCGCAGGCCCGTTTGATCGCCAACGCGCCGCACATGCCGGTGCACCTGGGTTCCATGGGCGAATCCGTGCGCACAGTCATGCACGCCAATGCCGGCAACATGCAGCCTGGCGACGCCTATGTGGTGAACGATCCGTACCATGGCGGCACGCACTTGCCCGACGTCACGGTCATCACCCCGGTGTTCGACCGCGACGGACGCGAGATCCTGTTCTACGTGGGTTCGCGCGGCCACCATGCCGACATCGGCGGCACCACGCCGGGCTCCATGCCGCCCGATTCCAAGACAGTGGAAGACGAGGGCGTGCTCTTCACCAACTTCCAGCTGGTGAAGAATGGCGAGTTCCGCGAAGCCGCCGCGCGCGGCATCCTGGGCTCGGGCCGCTGGCCCGCGCGCAATCCGGACCAGAACATCGCCGACATGCACGCGCAGATCGCCGCCAACGAAAAGGGCGTGCAGGAGCTGCTGCGCATGTGCGACCACTTCGGCCTGGAGGTGGTCCGCGCCTACATGGGGCATGTGCAGGACAACGCCGAGGAAGCGGTGCGCCGCGTGATCTCGGTGCTGAAGGACGGCAGCTACGAGTATCCGCTGGACAACGGCGCGATGATCCGCGTGGCCGTGAAGGTCGACACCCAGGCGCGCAGCGCCGTGGTGGATTTCACCGGCACGTCCAACCAGCTGGACAACAACTTCAACGCACCCGGCGCCATCGCCGTGGCGGCGGTGCTGTACGTGTTCCGCACGCTGGTCAATGACGACATTCCGCTGAACGACGGCTGCCTGGTGCCGCTGTCCATCATCCTGCCGGAAGGCTCGATGCTGCGCCCGAATCCGCCGGCCTCGGTGGTGGCGGGCAACGTGGAAACCTCCATGTGCATCGTCAACGCGCTGTACGGCGCGCTGGGCGTGCTGGCCGCGAGCCAGGGCACGATGAACAACTTCACGTTCGGCAATGCGCGCCATCAGTACTACGAGACCATCTCGGGCGGTACGGGCGCGGGTCCGGTGCGCATCGATGCGGCGGGTCCCCACGATGAAGGTTTCGCAGGGACTTCGCTGGTGCAGGCGCACATGACCAATTCGCGCCTGACGGATCCCGAAGTGCTGGAGTTCCGCTTTCCGGTGCGCTTGGAGTCCTACGAAATCCGCAAGGGTTCGGGTGGCGCCGGCCGCTATCCGGGCGGCGACGGCGGCGTGCGCCGCATCCGCTTCCTGGAAGACATGACGGCGGCGATCCTGTCGAACAACCGACTGTACGCGCCGTTCGGCCTGGCAGGCGGGCAGCCCGGCGCCATGGGCCGCAACTCGGTCGAGCGCGCCGATGGTTCGGTGCAGGAACTGGGGCCGCAAGACAGCGCGCAGCTGTGTTCGGGTGACATCTTCGTCGTTGAAACCCCCGGAGGCGGGGGCTACGGCCAGGCTTGACCCGTAGCGGATGAAGCAACGGCCGCGTCAGCAATGACGCGGCCGTTGTTTTTCGGGCGTGGCGGATGACTACGATTCAGTGTCCGACATCACGTCCAGCGCAATGTCCGCCTTCGCCTTGCGGTCGTAAACCCGCAAGGTCACTTCGCTTTCTCCGATCTCGAACAGCGCGGTCGCCAAGGTGTTCTCGTCATCGGGATCGTCCGCCGCGGTGCGCAATATCGGCAGCTTTCCCTCGGTGTCGTGCAAGGCGGCGATCACATCGTCGCGGCCGGTGCTGCCGGACCAGCCGTCCACGATCCCTTCGATGCGGTTCTGCCGCGCCCGCGACGAGTCCGTGACGAGCTGGGCCACGCCGCCCATGTCCGCATGCACGATGTGGTTGGCATGGCCGTAGCGCGTGCCGATCTCCAGGATGGAGACCGAGCCCGGCGCGACTTCGGCGCTGAGCAGGCGCGGGTCGCCGGCCGCACCCAGCGTGTGATGGAAGCCGCCGGAATGCGGCAGTTCGCGCAGCAGCCCGACGGCCTCGTCCAGCGTGGCGCAATCCAGCAGCGCGCGCGCCATCAGCATGCGCGGCACGCCCGGATGTCGTTGCCGGATGCGCAGGTTATTGATGGTCTGGACCAGCCCGGCACGGTTGGCGCCGAAGGTGTGACCGGGCAGGGAACCGGGGTAATAGAAGCTGACGTAGCCGGGCGCGTCGTCCAGCGCCACGTCGACCAGATGGCAACGCCCATGCAGGTAGGGATCGCCGTCCTCGTTGTGGCCGATCCAGCGCGTGCCGTCCGCCGCCCGTAGCGCGACCGACGTGCAGCCGTCGGTGGTGCTGTGCAGCAGGTCGCCGCGGCAGTTCCACAGCAGCACGTCCTCGATCGGCATGCGCAGGCCTTCCGCCATGCCTTCCAGCTCTTCCCAGACTGCCGGCAGCGCCGTTTGCGCCTGCCGTGCCAACTCGTCCAGGAAGGCGTGGCCGCGCCACGGTCGCAGCGCATCCCAGCTGCGGCTTTGCTCCAGGTAGGTTGCCATCAGGGGGCGCGCCAGCTTGCCCAGCGCCAGGCCGGTTTGACGCCGGTTGCCGGCAATGCGCACATATTTGTAGGCCATGGGAATCCTCCGGGTGTCATGCGGATTGTAAATTTTCCGGCCGCTGCCGGGTGGGGACGTATGCGTTAAGATCGGCGGTAAGCTGTGCCGGAGACCCCGGTGCGGCCTAGGAATCATGCCCCTACAACAACCCCGGGGTGCCGACTGGTCCCCAAGAGGAGAGTTTCATGATCAAACGCAAAGTCGCCGCCGCGCTGGTCGGCCTGTCCGTGGCCATGTTCGGCGCCGCCTCCGGCGCGCAGGCCCAAGGCAAGGAATTGGTGGTGGCCACCGATACCGCTTTCGTGCCGTTCGAGTTCAAGCAGGGTAATACCTATGTGGGCTTCGACGTGGATCTCTGGGCGGCCATCGCCAAGGAACTCAACCTCAAGTACAAGCTGCAGCCCATGGACTTCGCCGGCATCATCCCGGGCCTGCAGACCAAGAACATCGACGCGGCGCTGGCCGGCATCACGATCCGCGACGACCGCAAGAAGGTCATCGACTTCTCCGATCCTTATTACGAAAGCGGCCTGGCCATCCTGGTCGGCGAAAAGAACACCGACATCAAGGACGCCAAGTCCCTGGCCGGCAAGACCGTCGCGGTCAAGACCGGCACCGCCACCGTGGACTTCCTGAAGGCCCAGGTGCCGGACGCCAAGCTCAAGCTGTTCCCGAACATCGACAACGCCTATCTGGAACTGGCCACGGGCCGGGTGGACGCGGCGGTGCACGACACGCCCAATGTCCAGTACTACGCCAATACGGCGGGCAAGGGCCGCGTGAAGGTGGTGGGTTCGGTCAAGAGCGGCGACTTCTACGGCATAGCCTTCCCCAAGGGCAGCGATCTGGTGCCGCAGGTGAACAAGGCCCTGGCCACGCTGAAGGCCAACGGCCAGTACGACGCCATCTACACCAAGTGGTTCGGCAAGAAGCCCTGAGCATACGGGTTCGCTTTGCGTTCCGGGACCGCTCGGCAGCGGCCAGCGCCGGCTGATGCCGGCCGCTGCGCCGCAGTCCGGCGGGCGGTCCCGCGCCGCTCTCGCCGTGCCATGCCGCGGCGCCGCGCCATAGGGGGAATATCGTGGAGTTTGACTGGACTGTAATCAGGGACGCGCTACCCAATCTGCTCGAGGGTACGCTCATGACCATCAAGATCACGTTCTGGGGCTTGTTTGGCGGCTTCTTGCTGGGCGCGCTGTCAGGCGTGACGCGGGCCTATGGGCATCCCGTGCTGTCGGCCATCGCGCAGGTCTACGTCGCGGTCATCCGCGGCACGCCCATCGTGGTGCAGGTGATGTTCATCTATTTCGCCTTGCCCTTGCTGGCGAACATCCGGGTGGACGCGGAATGGGCGGCGATTGTCACGCTCATCATCAATTCCGGGGCCTATATCTCTGAAATCGTGCGCGGCGCGCTGCTATCCGTGCACAAGGGCCTGAAGGAAGCGGGTCAAGCCATGGGGCTGCCGTTCCACAAGATCCTGTTGCACATCATCGGGCCGGTGGCGTTTCGCCGCATGATTCCGCCGCTGGGCAACCAGTGCATCATCAGCCTCAAGGATTCTTCGCTCTTCATCGTGATCGGCGTGGCCGAGCTGACCCGGCAGGGCCAGGAAATCATGGCCAGCAACTTCCGCGCGGTCGAGATCTGGTCGGCGGTGGCGATCGTTTACCTGATCCTGACCGGTCTCATGGCGCTGGCCCTGCATCTGGTTGAAAGAAGGATGCGCATACTATGAGCATGGTCGAATTTCACAACGTCACCAAGAACTTCGGCGAGTCCATGGTGCTCAACGGGATTTCGCTGAACATCGACGCGGGCGAGGTCGTGGTGGTGGTCGGGCCGTCGGGTTCCGGCAAGTCCACCTTCCTGCGTTGCATCAACGTGCTTGAAACCATCAATGGCGGCGATCTGCTGGTCGATGGCCTGAGCGTGAACGGCGGAGCGGCGCAAGTGCGCGAGATCCGCCGTGAAGCGGGCATGGTGTTCCAGCAGTTCAACCTGTTCCCGCAGATGACCGCGCTGGAAAACGTCATGTTCGGCCCGGTGCATACGCGCGGCCAGAGCCGCGCCGAGGCGCGCGAACTGGCCGAGAGCCTGCTGGCCAAGGTTGGCCTGGCCGAGCGCATGAACCACTATCCGTCGGAGCTGTCCGGCGGCCAGCAGCAGCGCGTGGCGATTGCGCGGGCGCTCGCCATCAAGCCCAAGCTGATGCTGTTCGACGAGCCCACGTCGGCGCTGGATCCGGAGCTGCGCCACGAAGTCCTCAAAGTCATGCGCGACCTGGCCGAGGAGGGCATGACCATGGTGGTGGTCACGCATGAGATGGAGTTCGCGCGCAAGGTGGGCAGCCGCTTGATCTTCATTGATGCCGGCAAGATCGCCCATGACGGGCCACCGGGCGAATTGCTGAGCAATCCGCCCAGCCAGCGGCTCAAGGATTTCCTGCAGCACGTGACCTGATTGCGGCGTGCAGGGCTGGGTTCAGCCCTGCACATCGGCTTTGCACCTCAGCCCTTCACGCGCACGATCTTCTGCACCTGCGGCACATGGCGGATGGCGCGGATGACCTGCGCCAGGTGCTTGCGGCTGTCGACCTGGATGGTCAGATGCAGCGACACCGTGGCGACTGCGTCGTCGTGCATGGTGACGTGCACGATGTTGGCGTCGGCCGCCGTGACTTCCGCGGCCAGCCGTCCCAGCACGCCGCGCTCGTTGCGCGTGACGATGTCCAGCCGCGTGGCCAGGTGCTTGGCGGTGTGGGCGTCCCAGGCGACATTGATCCAGCGTTCCGGCTCGCGCAGGCGCTGGCGCATCGCCACCGGGCAGTCGGCGGTATGCACCACCAGTCCATGTCCCATGCGCATGCCGGCGATGATGGGGTCGCCGGGCAGGGGGCCGCAGCAAGGCGCCAATTGCACGGCCTGGCCTTCATTGCCCTGGATCAGGATGGGGGCGCTGCGCGCCGAGGTAAGCTCGTCCACCGCCGCGGCCGTGGTCGCCACCAGTTGATGCTCGGGCGCGAAACGGCGCGCCACCACGGCAGCCAGGCGCTTGCCCAGGCCGATGTCGGCCAGGATTTCCTCGCGCGAGCTGGCGCCGGTGCTGCGCGCCAGCTTCTGCCAGGCCGGGTCGTCGGTGGCGGGCAGGGGCATGTGCAGTTCTTGCAGCGCCTGGCCCAGCAGGCGTTCACCAAAGGCCACGGACTCTTCGTACTTGACCGTGCGCAGGTAGTGGCGGATTTCGGAGCGCGCCCGTCCGGTACGGACGTAGTTGAGCCATTGCGCGTTTGGACGCGAGGCCGGCGAGGTGACGATTTCCACGGTGTCGCCGCTGTTCATCTCGGTGCGCAGGGGCACGAATTCGCCATTGACCTTGGCGGCCACCGCCTGGTTGCCGATGTCGGTGTGGATCGCGTAGGCGAAGTCCACTGGCGTGGCGCCGCGGGGCAGCGAGATGATCTTGCCGCGCGGGGTGAACACGTAGACCGCGTCGGGGAACAGGTCGACCTTGACGTGCTCCAGGAATCCCCCGGAGTCCCCGGTCTGGCTCTGGATGTCCAGGAGCGATTGCAGCCACTGGTGGGTGCGTTTCTGCAGGTCGTTGAGCGTCAGGTCGGCGCCCTTGTAGAGCCAGTGCGAGGCCACGCCTTCTTCGGCAACGTGATGCATGTCGCGCGTGCGGAACTGGAACTCCACGGGCGTGCCGTAGGGGCCGACCAGAGTCGTATGCAAGGACTGGTAGCCGTTCACCTTGGGAATGGCGATGTAGTCCTTGAACTTGCCGGGCACGGGCCGGTAGAGCTGATGCAGCGTGCCCAGGGCCAGGTAGCACTCGGGCAGGGTGTGCACGATGACGCGAAAGCCGTAGATGTCCAGGACGTCGGAAAACGACTTCTTCTGGTCGACCATCTTGCGGTAGATGCCGTACAGCGTTTTTTCGCGGCCGGTGACTTCGGCCTCGATGCCGGCGGCGGGCAGCGAGGCGCGCACCGAATCGGCGATCTTGGTGATGACTTCGCGGCGGTTGCCGCGGGCGGCCAGCACGGCCTTGTACAGCACCTGGTAGCGGTTCGGATACATGGCCGCGAAGCACAAATCCTGCAGTTCGCGGAACAGCAGGTTCAGGCCCAGGCGGTGCGCGATGGGCGCGTAGATGTCCAGGGTTTCGCGCGCGATGCGGCGGCGCTTTTCCGGATTGACGGCGTCCAGCGTGCGCATATTGTGCAGGCGGTCGGCCAGCTTGATGAGGATGACGCGCACGTCGCGCGCCATCGCCAGCAGCATCTTGCGGAAGCTCTCGGCCTGTTGTTCGGCCTTGGTGGCGAAGTCCAGGCGGTCCAGCTTGGACAGGCCGTCGACCAGTTCGGCGACTTCAGGACCGAATTTCTCGGCAAGCTCGTGCTTGGCGATGCCCTGGTCTTCCATCACGTCGTGCAGCAGGGCGGCGGACAACGCGTTGACGTCGAGCTTCCAGCCTGCGCAGATTTCCGTGACGGCGATGGGATGAGAGATGTAGGGCGAGCCGCTGGCGCGGAACTGGCCCAGGTGCGCCTGGTCCGCGAAGCGATAGGCTTCGCGTACGCGCTCTACGTCTTTCTTGTCGAGATAGCTGCCGATGATTTCGGTCAGCGGCGCCAGCGAGGCGACCGGCGAGGCGGTCGCGTCCGCCGCTTCTTGCGCGGCGACGGACGGTGGCGTGGGGGGAGTCTTGTCTTTCTTGCCCGTGCGGCGCCCGAGACGGGAGCCGGCACGCAGTGCGGCAAGCAGACCTGATGAAGCGTACTTCAGCCCGGGAAAAGCCATGCTTGCCGCCCCCGGAAACGATCAGGTGGGTACTTTACGCAGCATTTCCACGCCGGTGAGGCCGCCCGCGATTTCGCGCAGGGCAGTGACCGTGGGCTTGTCTTTGCTGTCCAGGCGCGGGGCATGGCCTTGCGCCAACTCGCGGGCGCGGTAGGTCGCGGCCAGCGTGAGCTTGAAACGATTGGGGATTTGATTCAGACAGTCTTCGACGGTAATGCGAGCCATTAGGACACCTGGTGCTGATGGAGGATAGGGAGAATGCGTTCGGCTCAGTGCTCGGCCGGGATGCCAAGTTGCGAGAACAACTGGCTGTGGCGGGCGGCCTGAGACGAAAAGCGCAGCCGCGCGGCGCTAACTATTTGAGTCAGTTCCGACAAGGCCACGCTAAATTCTTGATTAATAATAACATATTCGCATTCAGGCGCGTGGGCGATTTCGCCGCCCGCGGCCATCAGGCGGCGCGCGATCACCTGGGGCGCATCCTGGCCGCGCGCCTTGAGCCGGCTTTCGAGTTCATCGATGGACGGCGGCAGCACGAACACGCCGATCGCGCCGGGAAAGCGCTGCTTCACCTGGCGCGCGCCTTGCCAGTCGATTTCCAGCAGCACGTCGCGGCCGGCGCGGGTGGCTTCGTCGATGCGGTCTCGCGGCGTGCCATAGAAATTGCCGTGCACTTCGGCCCATTCCAGCAGATTGTTGCCTTCGCGCAGGAGCTTGAACTCGTCCGCGGACACGAAGCGGTATTCACGGCCGTCTTCCTCGCCGGGGCGGGGCGCGCGGGTGGTGCAGGAAATGGAGAGCAGGATGGAGGGGTCTTGCTGGAGCAAGGCCTTGACCAGGCTGGACTTGCCGGCGCCGCTGGGCGCGACGACCATGAAGACGTTTCCGGGATTGGCGGACATGAATGTGGCGGGCGTGTGATGCTGAGACACGAAGAATAACAAATCACGCGGCCGGGCAGGGGGTAACCCGCAAGCCTGCCGCGTGATTTGCGCCTGCCGGATTCAGCCGCCAGCCTTGGCGGCGGCCTGGGTCAGCTTGCCTCCGGCTGGTGGGGAGTCGCTGCCCAGCAGGTGGCCGTTGACCTCGATGCCATAAAGCGAATCGTCGGAGTCGTGGTACTTGGCCCGGGTCGCGGCGACCGACTCGGTGTAGCGCGGATCCTGGGGGCGTTCATGCGCGTTCATGAAGTAGGCGACATCCCAGGCTTCCTGGTCGCTCAGCATGCCGGCCTGCCCCAGCGGCATATTGGCCTTGATGAAGCCGGCGGCATTGCCGATCTGGTGCATGCCCGCGCCCCAGTTAAACGAGTCCGCGCCCCACAGGGCGGGGAATACCCAATGCTTGCCGTTCTTCTGGCCTCCGCCCTCGGCGCCGTGGCAGACGGCGCAATACTGCGCGTAGACCTCGCTGCCGCGCACGTAGTCCGCTTTCTGGGCGGGCGGCGGCAACTTGCGGTAGCCCTGGCCTTCCAGCACCACGCCGGTGGGCGCCTTGCTGGCCAGCCAGAACATATAGGTCTGCAGCGCGGTCAGCGTGGGATCGTCGGCGGCTGGGGCCTTGCCGTTCATGCTGAAGCGGAAACACCCTTGCAGGCGTTCGGCCAAGGTGTTGACGTGGCCATTCTTGGCGCGATACGCCGGGTACAGCACATAGGCTGCCCACATCGGGGCGGAATCTGCGCGGCGGCCGGCGTCCAGGTGACAGCTGGCGCAGTTCAGGTCGTTGCCGACGAACTTGCCGGCCTTCTGCGGCGTATGCAGGAAGATCTGCTCGCCTTCGCGTACGGCTTTGCCGAAATCGTTGTCGGGGATGGACGCGGCGGACGGCGGCGTGAAGGACGGGCGGGGTTCGGCCGCAAAAGTGGCGGCGGATGCGAACAGACAGGCGGCGGACAGCAGGCGCAGGCTGGTGGCGGTCATTGCTGGGCTCCCGCAGCGGTGTTGGCTTGCGCGGCAAGCTGGTCGGCGGCCTTGGGCAGGCCTGCGTAGTAAGCGGACACGGCGTCGATCTCGGCGCTGGAGAGGCGGGTGGCCACGGCAGGCATCAGGCCCAGCGGACCCGGCGGGCGCTGGCCTTGTTGCCACGCGCGCAGTTGGCCCGCGATGTAGGCGGCGGGCTGGCCTGCCAGGGCAGGGAAGTTCGCGCCGACGCCGATGCCGCCCGGTCCATGGCACTGATTACAGGCCGGCACGTTCTTATCCCAGGCGCCGCGGGTGGCCAGCCAGGCGCCGGTGTCGGCCGGCTTGACCGGATGCATGGCGGTGGCGGCGAGCTTGTCGGTGTCCAGCGTGGACGGCAGCGAAGCGTAGTACTGCGACACGGCCTTGCGCTGCGCCGGGTCCAGCGCCTTGGCGGTGGCGGCCATGACGGGGCTGATACGCGAGCCGTTGGCCATGGCTTCGAGCTGTTCTTCCAGGTAGGCGCTACCCATGCCGGCCAGCTGCGGAAAACCGGCGGCCGGATTGCCTTCGCCACGGGCGCCGTGGCAGGTGATACAGGCGGGCGCGCCATTCGCGCCCTGGGTGCTGATCTGCTTGCCGTCAGGCGCGCCCTGGGCTGCGGCCGAGGCGGTGTAGAGCGCGCCGAGGACGAGTGCGCCAGTCAGGGACCTTGGGATCATGGATGCTGCTCCATAGGTGTCTTTGGATTTTTGGTAATAAGCTAATTTCTAGGAATTATATAAAAACTTGTGACGGATCAACACGGGATTATCGGTTCGGTGGCATGCGCTGCGCTTGTTTTCGCGGTGGGATATGTCTGAAGAAAAGCCGCGTGCGCAGGCAACCGCGAGGTGCGGGCGCTTGCGGAAAATCGCCTCGTCTCCCGCTTTCCGGCAAGCTGCCGTGCCGCGTAATTTTTGCTTGCGTGTGACGGCTGCGTAAGTGTCACGGCTGGAACCTTCGCTTGCAGCATCGCCAGAACGATTCGGGTAGCATTCCGCCGATCGATAACAAGGAGAATCCGATGCAAGCGAACGAGATCGAACACCCGCGCGTGGCGCTGGTCACCGGCGCCGGTACCGGCATAGGCCGCGCGGTGGCGCTGGAATTCCTGGCGCAAGGTTATCGGGTCGTGCTGGCCGGCCGCCGCCGCGAACCGTTGGAAGCGACTCGCACTGCGGCGGGCGAGGATGGCGTGCGGGCGTTGGTGGTGCCCACGGATGTGTCGGACGAGCAGGCCGTGCGCGAGCTCTTCGACGCGGCGCAGCGCGAATACGGCCGGCTGGACGTGCTGTTCAACAATGCCGGGCGCGGCGCGCCGGCGATGCCGATCGAGGAGTTGCCCGTCGCTGTCTGGCGCGAGGTGGTCGACACCAACCTGACTGGCATGTTCCTGTGCGCGCAGGCCGCCATCCGCGTGATGAAGGCGCAGAATCCTCGCGGCGGGCGCATCATCAACAACGGTTCGATCTCGGCGCACGCGCCGCGTCCGTTTTCCATCGCCTACACCGCCACCAAGCATGCGGTGACCGGGCTGACCAAGTCGATTTCGCTGGATTGCCGGCCTTACAACATCGCTTGCGGCCAGATCGACATCGGCAACGCCGCCACCGATATGACCGAACGCATGGCCGCAGGCATCCTGCAGGCCGATGGCAGCACCAAGGTGGAACCGCGCATGGACGTGGCGCACGTGGCACAGGCGGTTGCCGCCATGGCGCGCCTGCCGCTGGAAGCCAATGTGCAATTCATGACCATCATGGCGACCAACATGCCCTTCGTGGGCCGGGGCTGAAACGCGTTCAGCCTGCGGCGGCGCGTCCATCGAGGACTGGCCGCGGCAGGCTGTGGTGCCGCCCCTATGGCGCGCCGCAAGCGCGCTTTTTTTTCGTCAGGGCGCGGAGGCCTGGGCCAGCATCTGGCCCGGTTGCATATCCAGGTAGCGCCGGGCGCCGACGTAGCGCTTGGTCCAGTACGGATTCTTCATTTCATCCACACGCACCTTGGTGCCGCGGCGCGGGGCGTGGACAAACTTGTTCTGGCCGATGTAGATGCCAACGTGCGAGGTCACGCCGCGGCCGCGCGTGGCGAAGAACACCAGGTCGCCAGGGCGCAGCTCCTGCTTGCCAGCGACGGATTCGCCGGCGGTGCGCTGGGCGCGGGCCGTGCGGGGCAGTTCCAGGCCGGCGATTTCGCGGAAGACGTACAGGACCAGTCCGCTGCAATCGAAACCTTCGGCATCGTCGCCGCCCCAGCTATAGGGGGTGCCGATGGCCTCCAGGCCGGCTTGCACGACGCGGTCGCGCAGGGTGGGGACGGTGGGCTCCTGCGCCAGGCGCAGGCCGGTGAGCGAGGGGCGGGCCTGCTCGGGACGGATGGACGCCTGGGCGGCGTCGGGGATCCAGGAGAGGGTCAGGGCGATGATGGGCGCTGACAGGAATACGGGAATGCGCAGTTGGGCAATTCGGGCTTTTCGCGTGGGCGGCGTCATTACGTCACTTCAAGAATCGGAGTGGGCGGCATGGCTTTGCCTGGACAGGCAAGCCGGCGGAAAGGGGGGCAACACCGGGACGCAAAACCCCGGATTGCCACATGATTGTAATGGAATAATGTTTCATTACATTTGTAGTGCAATGCAGCATTCTTGTCGGCAGACGTTACGGCGCCGCGCCGCTTCGGCAGGCCTGAATATGACACTTCATCTTGCGCTGGCTCGGGCATAATCGGCGGCATCGGCCCTGCGGCACGGCAAGCCGGCGGTGGCCGCTGAAACAGATAAGATGAGAAGCGGAGTAAAGCTCGATGATGAACGCAGTGCACCCTTTGTCTTCCATGAGCCGGCCCGAGGCCTTGCCGTTCGAGCCATACCAGGATGCGGTGGCGGCGGTGGAGCGCCTGATTGAAATCTATGCGCGCAACACCGCTTTCCTGCGCGCCGCTTTCCGCGAAGTGCTGAAAGGTTCGACCAACGGCCGTGAGCGCGCCCGCGCCTACTACCCGGCCATCCGCATCGTGGTGGAAACCTACGACCCGATCGACACGCGGCTGTCCTACGGCCACGTGGCCGAGCCAGGCATTTACCAGACCACCATCACCCAGCCCGCGCTGTTCCGCGACTACCTGATAGAGCAGGTGGGCCAGTTGCTGCAGAATCACCGCGTGGCGGTGGAAGTCGGCGAGTCCGATTCGCCCATTCCGCTGCATTTCGCTTTCCCTGAGGGCGCCTATGTCGAAGGCGAGCACCTGGAGGCGCTCAAGCGGCCCCTGCGCGACCTGTTCGATGTGCCGGACCTGGCGGTGACGGACGATGCCATCGTCAACGGTTCCTGGCGCGGCAAGGAGGGCGAGCCCAAGCCATTGGCGCCTTTCACGGCCCAGCGCGTGGACTATTCGCTGCACCGCCTGCAACACTACACCTCGACCGCGCCGGCGCATTTCCAGAATTTCGTGCTGTTCACCAACTACCAGTTCTACGTGGACGAGTTCTGCGCCCGCGCCCGCGCGCTCATGGCCAGCGGCAACGAAGACTATGAAATGCTGGTGGAACCGGGCAACCGCATCACGCGCCGCGGCGAAAGCGGCCCGGGCGACGAGGACCAGGCGGTCCGCCTGCCGCAGATGCCGGCGTATCACCTGGTGCGCGGCGACCATTCCGGCATCACGCTGGTGAACATCGGCGTGGGTCCGTCCAACGCCAAGACCATTACCGACCATATCGCCGTGCTGCGTCCGCACGCCTGGCTGATGCTGGGCCATTGCGCCGGCCTGCGCGATTCGCAGCGCCTGGGCGACTACGTGCTGGCGCACGGCTATGTGCGCGAGGATCACGTGCTGGACGCCGACCTTCCTACCTGGGTGCCGGTGCCTGCGCTGGCCGAGGTGCAGGTGGCGCTGGAACAGGCGGTCGAAGAAGTGGCGGGGCTGTCGGGCTGGGACTTGAAGCGCATCATGCGCACGGGCACGGTCGCCACCATCGACAACCGCAACTGGGAACTGCGCGACCACCTGGAGCTGGTGGAGCGTTTTGCCCAATCCCGCGCGATTGCGCTGGACATGGAATCCGCCACCATCGCGGCCAACGGCTTCCGCTTCCGAGTGCCTTACGGCACCTTGCTGTGCGTGTCGGACAAGCCTTTGCATGGCGAGTTGAAGCTGCCCGGCATGGCCAGCGCGTTCTATCGCCGGCAGGTGAACCAGCATCTGGAAATCGGCATTCGCGCGCTGGAGCGGCTGCGCGACATGCCGCCGGAACGCCTGCATTCGCGCAAGTTGCGCACCTTCATGGAAACGGCGTTTCAATAGCCTGATTGATCCGTCCCCGAGGCCCCGCGATTTCACCGGATGGGGCCTCTTGCGCTATCCTCGCCGGTTGCTTGGAAATCCCCAGGCACCCGGGCGCGTGGCGCGGGTGCCTTCATGACCTGAAGGAAATGCATTTTGGCACCATCGGAACACGATGAACGTCGCTCAGGCGGCACGCGCACAGCGGAGGCGGAACGGCCTTCCGAGCTGCGCCGCACGCTGTCCGCGCGCCACCTGACCATGATCGCGGTAGGCGGGTCGATCGGCACCGGGCTGTTCGTGGCCTCGGGCGCGACCATCGCCAAGGCCGGCCCCGGCGGCGCGCTGCTGGGCTATGTGCTGATCGGCATCATGGTCTATTTCCTGATGACCAGCCTGGGCGAACTGGCCGCCGCCATGCCGGTTTCGGGATCCTTCTCCACTTACGGCGCGCGCTACGTCGAGGATGGCTTCGGCTTCGCCCTGGGCTGGAACTATTGGTACAACTGGGCGGTGACCGTGGCGGTGGACCTGGTGGCGGCGCAGCTCGTCATGGCCTACTGGTTTCCGGACGTGCCAGGCTTCTACTGGAGCGCCTTGTTCCTGGCTATCACCTTCGGCCTGAACGCCATGTCGGCGCGCGGCTTCGGCGAGGCGGAGTTCTGGTTTGCGCTGATCAAGGTGGTCGCCGTGCTGGCGTTCGTGGCCATGGGCGTGATGATGCTGCTGGGCATCATCCGCGGCGGCGAGACCGGCGGCCTGGCCAACTGGACGGTGGGCGACGCGCCGTTCTCGGGCGGCTTCGCGGCGCTGATCGGCGTGGCCATGGTGGTGGGTTTTTCGTTCCAGGGCACCGAGCTGATCGGCATCGCCGCCGGCGAATCCAAGGATCCGGCGCGCAACCTGCCGCGCGCGGTGCGGCAGGTGTTCTGGCGCATTCTGCTGTTCTACGTGGCGGCCATCCTGGTCATCGGCCTGCTGATTCCGTATACCGATCCGCATCTGCTGCGCAACGAGGTCGAGGACATCAGCGTCAGTCCTTTCGCCCTGATTTTCGAGCGCGCCGGCCTGTTGGGGGCGGCTTCGGTCATGAACGCGGTGGTGTTGACGTCGGTCTTGTCGGCGGGCAACTCCGGCATGTATGCCGCCACGCGCATGCTCTACAGCCTGGCGCGCGACGGCAAGGCGCCGCGCATTTTCGGCCGCATTTCGCGCAACGGCGTGCCCCTGTGGGCGCTGCTGGCGACCACGGCCGTGGCGGCGCTGTGCTTCTTCACCTTCATCTTCAGCCCCAACGCGGTCTACATCTGGTTGCTGAACACGTCAGGCATGACGGGCTTCATCGCCTGGCTGGGCATCGCCATCAGCCACTACCGGTTCCGCCGCGGCTACGTCAAGCAAGGCCATAACCTGGCCGATCTACCCTATGTGTCGCCGTTCTTTCCGTTCGGGCCGATCTTCGCCTTTGTGCTGTGCCTGATCATTACGCTGGGACAGAACTATCAGGCGTTCCTGCAGGACAAGATCGATTGGGGCGGGGTGGTCGCGACCTATATCGGGATTCCGCTGTTCCTGCTGATCTGGGCCGGCTACCGGCTGGCACGCGGCTCGCGCTTCGTCAACTACCGGGACATGAAGTTCCCCGATGCGCGGGCGCGCAGCGCGTATCTGGATTCAGCGCTGCGAGGGGAGCCTGCTGCGGGTGAGGCGCGCTGAAGACTGGTCAAGCCAGCGCTTCGATGACGGCCTCCGGGTTCCGTTCGATGACATTGAGTAGTACCAGGGCAGGGCCGCGCGGTGAACGATCACCGCGTTCCCAGTGCCGCAGCGTGGCAGTCGAAAAACCGAATCGGGCTGCGAATTGCTCCTGGGTCATTCCGACTTTGGCGCGTACGGCTTTGACGTCAACTTCGCGGGGGCGATGCAAGCGCACGCCGCGCGTATCTCCCTGCGCGTGGGCAATCGCTTCTTGCAGACCTTGCTTGATGCCGTCGAATACAGTGCTCATGATCTTGTTTGTCCTTTCCAGATACTCACCAGCAAGGTCACCATGCTGGCTAGCTCGTTGCGTTGGGCCTTGGTCAGATTGGCTTTGTCGTTTTTCGCAAAAAGCGTCAGCAAATATAGCGGCATAAGATCATCGTGGTAGTAATAGATGATGCGCGCGCCGCCGCTCTTGCCTTGCCCACCACGACGCCAGCGCAATTTACGGACTCCGCCGGTGCCCTCCATGATGTCTCCCGCTTTCGGATGCCCGGCCAGGTAGTCGATCAGATCTTGGCGTTCGTCTGGCAGCAATAGTCTGTCGGCAAGACGAATGTAATAGGGCAGTTCTGCAATGCCATGCATGGTTTGTCGCAAAGTTGATTCTAATCCATTGGATTAGTTTGGCCAAGATCAGATGCCCAGCATCGGGGCTGGATCGAAAACGCGTATATCAACAGCTACGGGCCAATGCGGGGCGCGTGTGTCCTTAAAACCAGACGAAAAGCAGCCCTTACATACTGGATTGGTCATCCAGCAGGTAAGGGCTGCTTTTTTGGTGTCAGGATCCGGCGCCCGGTCGAAGCGCCGCTGCGAGTCTTTCTACTCGATGTTCTGCGCCTGTTCCCGCATCTGCTCGATCAGCAGCTTCAGGTCCATGGCGGCGCGGGTGACTTCCATGCTGCCGGCCTTGGAGCCCAGGGTGTTGGCTTCGCGGTTCATTTCCTGGAACAGGAAGTCCAGGCGCTTGCCGGCGCTGCCGGCGTTCTTCTTGCCGGAGGCTTGCTTGCCGCCGCCGTCGCCCAGCAGGTGGCGCAGTTCTTCCAGGTGCGAGCGCAGGCGCGACAGCTCTTCGGCCACGTCGATGCGCAGCGCGAACAGATTGGCTTCCTGCGACAGGCGTTCCGACAGCTCCGCGCCGGAAATGTGGGTGAAGCCGCCGGGGAAGGCGGATTCCACGCTTTCGCGCAGCTTGGAAGCCAGTTTGTCGCGGTGGTCGGCCAGCAGCTGGGGCAGGTGCGCCTGCACCAGTTCGACGATGCGCGCCACGCCGTCGGCGCATTCGCGCATCATGCCGGCCAGGCGTTCGCCTTCGCGCTCGCGGCCTTCCTGCAATTGGGTCAGGGCCTGCTGGGCGGCCTGCAGGCAGGCGGCGCCCCAGACTTGCGGGTCGAGCGCATCGTTGGTGCGCTGGCCAGGCCAGTTGAACAGTTCCACCAGGCGCGGCGCGGCGATGTCGGGGAGGATGCGGCGTGCGGCCTGCAGCTGTTCGGCCAGGCTTTCGAGCCAGGCCGGTTCCAACTTGGACAAGTCGGTGCTGGCGTTGCGCGTGTAGGAGACGCGGATCTCGACCTTGCCGCGCGCCAGGTTGGCGGTCAGCAGTTCGCGCAGTGGCGTTTCGACGTGGCGCAATTCATCGGGCAGGCGGAAATAGAGGTCGAGAAAGCGGCTGTTGACGCTGCGGAATTCGAGCGCAAGCGTGCCTTGCTCGAGATCTGCGCGGGCGTTGCCGAAAGCGGTCATGCTGCGAATCATGATGTGCGTGTCCTGGTAATGCTTTTTATTGGGAACCGGTTGCGGCCCAGCCCGCGCCAGCCGGTATTTCGGCGCGGACCCTTGTGTTTGTACCGGTTATATCGCGGCAGGATACTCCAAGCGGCGTTTTCCTGCGGCGCCACCCCGTACAATGCGGCGGATCTAAGCCACGTCTGGAGTCTGCCTGTGACCACACCCCCCGCCATCGCCCGTCCCTCGGGCCGCGCCGTCGACGAACTGCGGCCGTTCAGCCTGGAGCGCGGATTCACGCGCTACGCCGAAGGTTCGGTGCTGGTGAAGGCCGGCAACACCCATGTGCTGTGCACGGCCAGCGTATTGGAGAAAGTACCGCCTTTTCTGAAGGGCAAGGGGGAAGGCTGGGTAACGGCTGAATACGGCATGTTGCCGCGCGCCACCCACACGCGCGGCGATCGCGAGGCCGCGCGCGGCAAGCAGAGCGGCCGCACGCAGGAAATCCAGCGCCTGATTGGCCGCAGCCTGCGCGCGGTATTCGACATGAAGGCGCTGGGCGAGCGCACCCTGCATCTGGATTGCGATGTGCTGCAGGCCGACGGCGGCACGCGCTGCGCCAGCATTACCGGCGCCTGGGTGGCGGCGTCCGAAGCGATCGCCTTGCTGATGAAGCGCGGCGACTTGGCCGTGAACCCGATCCGCGACGCGGTGGCGGCGGTGTCGGTGGGACTGGTGCAGGGCCGCGCGGTGCTGGACCTGGATTACGAGGAAGACTCGGCCTGCGACGCCGACGTGAATGTGATCATGACCGGCGGCGGCGCGTTCGTGGAAGTGCAGGGCACGGGCGAGGGCGCGACCTTCACCCGCGCGGAACTGGACACGATGCTGGTGCTGGCCGAAGGCGGCATCGCTGGCCTGGTGCGTGAACAGCGAGCGGCGCTGGCCTGATCGGCACAAAAAAATGACGGGCTGGACGGACTCATTCCCGCCAACCCGTCGACCAGTCTGTCGCCATCAACCCCGCGGCAGCAGCGCTCCCAGCTTCTCCGCTTTTTCCAGGTTCCAGATTGCCGCGATCAGCCCGCGCAGCTCTTGCTCGGTGGCGGCGTCCGCGTAGCGGCCCAGGCTTAGCGTCTTGTCCTCGATTTCCGCGCGGCTCAGAGTATTGCCCGGATCGCCCTTGGGCTCGTCGACGCGACCATGCAGCTTGCGGCCGTCGCGGGTGTAGACCGTGACCTTGCCTATCCAGCGTTGGGGGTAGGCGCCGTCGACTTCCGCGTCCAGCTCCATTTCGACCTTGCCGCGGAACGCGGCCACGCCCGGATCGTCCAGGCCGGCGTCGAATTCCGCCAGGCCGGCGCGGCCCTGTCGGGCGATCAGGGCCAAGACGGTACCCATCGAGAACTTGGACTGGTGCACGGTCTGCGGATTGACTACCGGCCCCAGCACGTCGATGGCGCCCTGATGCACGTGGGCCACGACCCGTTCGACATCGGCCTCGGTCAGATTGTTGTCGCGCAGCGCCTGCTGCAGCGCATCGGCGGCCGGATGGGTGTGACGGCAGGACGCGTGGAATTTGAACGAGGTCTCGGCCAACGCCCAGCGCTCGCCCAGCCGGTCGCACAGGCGGCTGGGATCGGCGTCGGTCGACATGCCGGCCGCCATGCCTTGCGGGCCCTCCAGGATATGGCGCGCGCCGGTGAAGCCTTCGCGCGCCAGGTAGGCCGCGGTGATGCCGTCGGCGGCAGCCTTGGCGGTGTGAAGTTGCTTGGAGTCGGCGGCGTCGCGCAGGAATTCCCAAAGGCCCGCCGCCTGCGTGCCGGCCGATCCCAGCGCGTGCAGCATTTCCTCGGGGGACAGGTTGAGCAGCCGGCCGGTGGTGACGGCGGCGGCCAGTGTGCCGGCGGTGCCGGTGGTGTGGAAGATCTTGTAGTGCGAACGGCCCAGGAATTCGCCGACGCGGATTCCGACTTCGTAGCCCGCAACAGAGGCGACCAGCAGGTCGCGGCCCGAACGGCCCAAGGCCTGGGCCACGGCCAGCGCCGGCGGGAACACCACGGCCGCGGGGTGGAACACGGAACCATTGTGCACGTCGTCCTGTTCGACCACGTGGGCGGCCGCCGCGTTGACCATGGCGGCAAACAGCGGCGTGGTGCGGCGGCGGGTGATCAGGACTTCGCTGGGGCCGTCGGCCGGACCCATGGCGGCGGCATAGCGGTCGATGGCCTGCACCGCGCGGGCGGAAGCGCCCGCCAGGATGGAGGCCAGGCAGTCCAGCAGCAGGTCCTCGGCGCGGCGCAGTACCGGGGCCGGGATGTCTTCATAGCGCAAGTTGGCGGCAAAGGCCGCGAGCTCGGCGCTCAGGTGCGGGGTGTCTTTGACAACGGTCATTGATGTCGGGATCCGGTCAGAAGGAACGGGGCAGGCCCAGGATGTGTTCGGCCACGTAGGACAGGATCAGGTTGGTCGAGATCGGCGCAACCTGATACAGGCGGGTTTCGCGGAACTTGCGCTCCACATCATATTCCGTGGCGAAGCCGAAGCCGCCGTGGAATTGCAGGCAGGCGTTGGCGGCCTCCCAGGACGCGTCGGCGGCCAGCAGCTTGGCCATGTTGGCCTGGGCGCCGCAGGGCTCATGGGCGTCGAACAGGCGGCAGGCTTCGTAACGCATCAGGCTGGCGGCTTCGACGTTGATGTGGGCGCGGGCGATGGGGAACTGCACGCCCTGGTTCTGGCCGATGGGGCGGCCGAACACCATGCGCTCCTTGGCGTAGGCGGTGACCTTGTCCACGAACCAGTAGCCGTCGCCGATGCACTCGGCGGCGATCAGGGTGCGTTCGGCGTTCAGCCCGTCCAGGATGTACTTGAAACCCTTGCCTTCCTCGCCGATCAGGTTCTCTTCGGGGATTTCCAGGTTGTCGAAGAACAGCTCGTTGGTCTCGTGGTTGACCATGTTGGGGATCGGGCGGATAGCCATGCCGTGCTTGACGGCGTGATGCAGGTCCACCAGGAAGATCGACATGCCTTCCGACTTGCGCGTGACCTGGTCCAGCGGCGTGGTGCGTGCCAGCAGGATCATCAGGTCCGAGTGCTGCACGCGCGAGATCCAGACCTTCTGGCCGTTGATGACGTAGCGGTCGCCGCGCTTGACGGCGGTGGTCTTGATTTTGGTGGTGTCGGTGCCGGTGGTGGGTTCGGTCACGCCCATCGATTGCAGGCGCAGCTCGCCGGCGGCGATGCGCGGCAGGTATTCGCGCTTCTGGGCTTCGGAGCCGTGGCGCAGCAGCGTGCCCATGTTGTACATCTGGCCGTGGCAGGCGCCGGAGTTGCCGCCGCTGCGGTTGATTTCTTCCATGATGACCGAGGCTTCGGTCAGGCCCAGGCCGGAGCCGCCGTATTCCTGCGGGATCAGCGCAGCCAGCCAGCCGGCCTCGGTCAGCGCGCGGACGAAGGCTTCGGGGTAGCCGCGTTCTTCGTCGACCTTGCGGAAATATTCGGAGGGGAACTGGGCGCAGAGGTCGCGCACGGCTTCGCGGATGTCCTGATAGGCGTGGGAGGCGTTGGGCATGTTGCTGTTTTCTATATGGGTGATGGATCGTTACAGCATTGAATGTGCCGCAAGCCGCGGGCCCTGCCAATTCACAATTGCTTAATACGGGGTTCGGTTTCGTGACGGGAGTTTGTCATCCCGGCGCCGGGGTTGTGTCAAGAAATTGCCAAACTGGATGTCCATAATCCCTGTGAACGCCGCCGCTGGCGGCAGGTTTTGTATGGACTGATATGCGGAAAAACATCAGGGTCACGACGGCGGTGTCGGCCATTCTTGCGTTGTTCGTGGTGCTGTTCGCGCTGGCGGCGGCGGCGGGAATCTCGGTGCTGCGGGACAACCGCGCGGACATTGAAGCGTTGGGCCGGGGCAGCATCGAACGGGCCGGCGACCTGGCCGACATGAGCAGCCGGCTGTTCCAGGCGCGCGCCGCGCTGACGGACGCCAAGACGGCGATGGAAGGCGGCCTGGAAGAGGCGCGCAACGAGTCCCTGGCGCACGCTGAGACGCTATTCAAGCAGGCGGCGGCCAGCCTGGCGCGACTGCGCGCCAACCCCGACGCCAGCGCCGAGGGCGCGCCGTTGTTCGACGCGGTGCTGGCCGCCTATGCCGCCTTCGCGGACAAGACGCTGGCGCCGATGCATGCGGCCATCAAGGGCTGGAACGGCATCGAGGTGAACCGCCTGGTGGACAAGGTGCTGCCGGGCAGCGGCGCCGCCTACGTCAAGCAGGCCGACGCCTACCAGACCTATGCCCGCGACCAGGGCCAGGTGGCGGTGGCCAGCGCCAGCCTCACGCTGCAGCGGGTGATCGCGGTGGCGGCCGGCGTGCTGGCCCTGGTGCTGCTGCTGGCAGTGTTGATCCGGCTGGCGTTCCGTCGCGGCATCCTGCGGCCGCTGAACGAGGCCGGCGCGCATTTCGACCGCATCGCCGACGGCGACCTGACGGGCGCGATCGCCATGCGCGGCGACAACGAGATCGGCGTCCTGTACAACGCCATGCGGCGCATGCAGAAAGGGCTGTCGGCGGCCGTGGCCTCGGTGCGCCACGGCGTCGAGGAAATCCATACCGGCTCGGGCGAGATCGCCGCGGGCGGGGCGGACATGTCGGACCGCACCGCGCGCCAGGCGGGCTCGCTGCAGGAAGCGTCGGCCAACATGATGCAGCTGGCGCACACGGTGCAGCTGACCGCTGGCAACGCCGACCTGGCCAGCCGCCAGGCGCTGGGCGCGACCCAGCTGGCGCAGCGCGGCGGCGCGGCGGTCGAAGAAGTGGTGCAGAGCATGCAGGGCATTGCGGAAAGCGCGCGCCGCATCGGCGAGATCGTCGGCGTGGTCGACAGCATCGCCTTTCAAACCAATATCCTGGCGCTGAACGCCGCCGTGGAAGCGGCGCGCGCGGGCGAGCAGGGCAAGGGCTTTGCGGTGGTGGCGGGCGAGGTGCGCTCGCTGGCCCAGCGCAGCGCGCAGGCGGCCAAGGAGATCAAGGGTCTGATCGAGGACTCCGCGGCGCGCGTGCAGGCGGGGGTGCGCCAGGTCAGCCTGGCGGGCGACACCATGCGCGACATGGTGCAGTCGGTGGACCGGGTGACGCAGATCGTGGCCGAGATTTCCAGCGCCACGGCCGAGCAGGCCGCCGGCATCGCCTCGGTGAACCACGCGGTGGCGGACATCGAGCGCTCGACGCAGGAGAATGCCGCCATGGTGGAACAGACGGCGGCTGCGGCGGCTGCCTTGGAAGCGCAGGCGCAGGGCTTGCGCAGGGCGGTGGCGGTGTTCCAGATCGCCCAGCCGGCCGGTGGCGCGGCTGGGCAGGGCTTAGCTGTCGAGCTGCGGCAGGATGCCGCCGGTGTAGCGCTCGGCCACCAGCGACAGGTTCCCGTGCTTGACCTTGTGCTTGACATGAGCGGCGGCCGACGCGATGTCCTCAGGGCGGATGCGCTCGCATAGCGAGGGCGTGACGGTGAGGGCGCCGACGCCCAGCGTCACGAAGGGAAAGAAGCGGGGCACGCCGTAGCGGTCCTCGGCTTCGATCCCGCCGTTGCGGCGGCCCTCGTCGTCGTACAGGTCCATCGCGCGCTCGTTGAATTCGGCGATGATGCGCTGGGCGCGCGCCATCCAATCGGGGCTGCGCAGCAGCACCACGAAATCGTCGCCGCCCACATGGCCGACGAAGTCGCGCTGCGGGTCGCAATGGCGCTTGATGACGTCGGCGGTCAGCATGATCATGTCGTCGCCGCGCCAGTAGCCGTAGACGTCGTTGAAGGGCTTGAAGTTGTTCAGGTCGCCGTAGCAGATGGTGAAGTCATCCGCATCTTCCAGCAGCGTGGCGATGTGCCGGCTGATGGGGATGTTGCCGGGCAGGGAGGTCAGCGGATTGGCGTAGCGCGCCGCCTCGATGCGCATTTCGGTAACCGAGCGCACCAGCGTTTCGCCCGTGGCCAGCCCGTCGTAGCGGCCTTCGTGCGTGATGATCAGCCCGTCCATCAGGTAGCGCTGATCCTCGGAAATCAGCACATGGCTCAACTGGTCGATGGATACGTTCAGGTCCACCAGCACCGGCTCCGCGTTCATGAAGGTGGAGCAGGCGTCGCGTCCGAACAGTTCGCGCGTATAGCGCTGGGCGTAGTGTTCCGAGAAGTCGCGGCGGTTGATGATGCCGACCGGGCGGTTGTCGTCGTCCACCACGGCCACCGCGTGCATGTCCTTGTGCTCGATGAACAGCCGGTGCACGTCGTCGTTGGTGTGCCCGCTCAATTGCACCGCGGGCGCTTCCACCCGCAGGCTGGCGGCGGTGCCGCCGATGCCGCGTTGCAGCGCGGCCGCTGGCGCCCGCAGCCGCAGCGAATCGCGCAGCGGCGGCGCCAGCTCGGTCAGCAGCATTTCTTCCGGCCGGCCCAGCAGCCAGCCTTGCGCGTAGCGGATGTCCAGCTCGCGCACCACGGCCAGGTCCTCGGCGGTTTCGATGCCTTCGGCGACGATGGTGGTGCCCAGGTGCTGCGCCACCTTCAGGATGGCGCGCACCATGTTCTGCTTGCGCTCGTCCTGGCCGATGCCGTCGAAGAAATAGCGGTCTATCTTGACCAGGTCCGGCTGCATCTCGGCCCAGAGCTGCAGATTGGAGTTGCCCACGCCGTAGTCGTCCAGCGCAACGCGCATGCCGTGTTCGCGCAGGCAGGCGAAGGCGCTGGACAGCTCCGCCATGTGTTCGGACAGCGGATCCTGTTCGGTGAGTTCGACAATGATGCTGGACGGCGCGAGCGAGCAGTTCTTGAGCAGGCGTTGGGGCATTTCTTCGCCCCACAGGGTCCAGTAGTGCAGCAGCGCCGAGCCGGAAAGGTTCAGGAACAGCATGCCGGCGGCGTCGTGCTGATGAAAGCCCTGGGCGCCAGCGCGGAAGCTGGCCAGTTCCAGCTGCGGATGCAGGCCCTGGCGGCGGGCCTCGGCAAATAGCGCGTCGGGAAAGTGCAGGGCGGTGTCGGCCGGGCCGCGGATCAGGCTTTCATGGCCGTAGATGCGGCTGTGCGAAAGGTCGACCACGGGCTGGAAGCGCGGGCGCAACAGCCGTTCGCGCAGGATGCCGGCCAGGCTCATGTGCGCTGACGCGCTGTCCTGGGAAGATGAGGGCGCGCGGGCCGCTACCGGCCGGGGCAAAGCGTGAATGGGGTCCATCGCCGGTGCGTTCAGATACTATCAGTGACAAGTTTGATCATATTGACAAGAAAATATGTCGGCGTTGTTGCGTCGACGACGGGCGCGCCATCTTCAATTAGGGTACGTATCACTGTCAACCCCGGCCGAAGGCATATCCTTCGAGCGCGCGGGGGCATCCCGCCCGGCGGCGGCGCATCGGGCCCGCGCCCTATACAATTTGCCCATGACCGCTCCCAAGATTCCCGATTCCCTGCGCCGCGTCGTGCTGGCCTCCAACAATCCCGGCAAGCTGCGCGAGTTCTCCGCCTTGTTCGCGCCTCTGGGTATGGAACTGGTGCCCCAAGGCGAACTGGGCGTGCCTGAAGCCGAAGAGCCGCACGTCACCTTCGTCGAGAACGCGCTGGCCAAGGCCCGCCATGCCAGCCGCCTGACCGGGCTGCCCGCGCTGGCCGACGATTCCGGCTTGTGCGTGGCGGCGCTGGACGGCGCGCCTGGCGTGTATTCGGCGCGCTATGCCAAGATGCATGGCGGCGAAAAATCCGACCAGGCCAATAACGAACTGCTGGTGCGCAAGCTGGCCGGCGTGGCGGACCGCAGCGCCTGGTACGTGGCGGTGCTGGCGCTGGTGCGCGCCGAGAACGACCCGCGGCCCCTGATAGGCGAAGGCCTGTGGCACGGCGAGATCATCGACCAGCCCGAAGGCGCCAACGGCTTCGGCTACGACCCGCATTTCTACCTGCCCGACCAGGCCCTGACCGCCGCAGCCCTGGATCCCGAGGAAAAGAACCGGCTGAGCCACCGCGCCCGCGCCCTGCGCGAACTATTGAGCAAGCTGAGCCAGGCTTGACGAGGGCGCCGCGTGGCGCCCGGTCCAGGAATTACGCATGTCCATCATCATTCCCATCCGCAACGACATGGGCGCGCAGCCGTCGCGCCTGAAGTTGCCGGCCGGCGCTACGCTGTCCAGCCTGCCGCCGCTGTCGGTCTACGTGCACGTGCCCTGGTGCGTGCGCAAATGCCCTTATTGCGACTTCAACTCGCACGCGGCGCCGGGCGAGATCCCCGAGCGCGCCTATCTGGATGCCCTGCGCAGCGACCTGGAACAGGCGCTGCCTTCCATCTGGGGGCGGCAGGTGGTGTCGGTTTTCATCGGCGGGGGCACGCCCAGCCTGCTGTCGTCCGAGGGGCTGGACGAACTGCTGGCGATGCTGCGCGCCTGTCTGAACTTGTGGCCCGACGCCGAGATCACGATGGAAGCCAATCCCGGCACGGCCGAGGCGGGGCGCTTCCGCGACTATGCCGCCAGCGGCGTGACGCGGTTCTCGCTGGGCATCCAGAGTTTTGACGATGCGCAGCTGAAGAAGCTGGGCCGCATCCATGACGGCGCGCAGGCGAGGGCGGCGATCGAGATGGCGCAGCGCGCCGTCTCGCGCGTGAACCTGGACATGATGTTCGCCTTGCCCGGCCAGACCCTGGAGGCCTGTGTGGCCGACCTGCGGCAAGCCGTGGCTTTCGGCACCGAGCATCTGTCGCTCTATCACCTGACGATGGAGCCCAACACTGTCTTCGCCAAGTTCCCGCCCGAGGACCTGCCCGACGACGACACCAGCGCCGCCATGCAGGACGCGGTGGAAGCCGAACTGGCGGCGGCCGGCCTGGCCCGCTATGAAGTCTCGGCCTATGCGAAGCCTGGCGCGCGCTGCCGGCACAACCTGAATTACTGGGAGTTCGGCGACTACCTGGGCCTGGGGCCGGGCGCGCACGGCAAGCTGTCCTTCCATGACCGCATCCTGCGCGAGGCGCGGCTGCGCAGTCCGGACTCCTGGATGCAGGCAGCCATGGCGCGCGACGGCAGCCACATTGCCGAAAGCCGCCAGGTCGGCCCGGACGAACTGCCGTTCGAGTTCATGCTGAATGCCCTGCGCCTGAAGGAGGGCGTCGCCGCCACTGCCTTCAACGAACGCACCGGCCTGTCGCTGGCCGCCATCGCGCACCAATTGGAGGCGGCCTCCAAGCGCGGGCTGCTGGATGCCGATCCGACCCGTCTGCGCGCGACCCCGCTGGGCTGGAGATTCCTCAACGACCTGCAGGAAATGTTCCTGTAGCGTGCATGCACCATAGTGGGGCTGGCGTGCCCCACTATTTGCACCATTATGGTGCTACATTTTCCCGTGACCCAGCTGCCTTCCTCGGGGAATCCCGGGGGTAAAACCTGGCACGCTTATTGCTTCCCTCTTTTATGCCAGTCGACGGGTATAGCCCCTCGACCTTTTTATCTAATGGAGATGACATGGCAAGCCCGAAAGACGTCCTGAAACAGATCGCCGACAACGAAGTCAAATTCGTGGATTTCCGCTTTACCGATACGATTGGCCGCGAGCACCACATCTCCGTGCCGGTCAGCCAGATCGACGAAGACAAGCTGGAAAGCGGGCAGGCCTTCGACGGTTCGTCGATCCCGGGCTGGAAGGGCATCGAAGCCTCCGACATGCTGCTCATCCCCGACATGTCCACCGCCAACCTGGATCCGTTCCGCGAAGAACCGACCCTGATCCTGTCGTGCGACGTGGTCGAACCCTCCGATCTGAAGGGCTATGACCGCGACCCGCGTTCGCTGGCCAAGCGCGCCGAAGCCTACCTGAAGTCCTCCGGCCTGGGCGACACCGCCTACTTCGGTCCGGAACCCGAATTCTTCGTCTTCGACGGCGTGACCTGGAACAGCGACATGTCCGGCACCTTCGTCAAGATCAAGTCGGAAGAAGCGCCCTGGTCCTCGGGCCTGGAATTCGAAGGCGGCAACACCGGCCACCGTCCCACCGTCAAGGGCGGCTACTTCCCCGTGCCCCCGGTCGATTCCTTCCAGGACATGCGTTCGGAAATGTGCCTGCTGATGGAACAGATGGGCGTGCCGGTCGAAGTGCACCACCATGAAGTGGCCGGCGCCGGCCAGCTCGAAATCGGCACCAAGTTCAGCACCCTGGTGCAGCGCGCCGACTGGACGCAGATCGTCAAGTACGTGATCCACAACGTGGCCCACGCCTACGGCAAGACCGCCACCTTCATGCCCAAGCCCATCGTCGGCGACAACGGCTCCGGCATGCACGTCCACCAGTCCATCTGGAAGGACGGCCAGAACCTGTTCGCGGGCAACGGCTACGCCGGCCTGTCGGAATTCGCGCTGTACTACATCGGCGGCATCATCAAGCACGCCCGCGCGCTGAACGCCATCACCAACCCCGGCACCAACTCGTACAAGCGCCTGGTTCCGCACTATGAAGCGCCCGTGAAGCTGGCCTACTCGGCCCGCAACCGTTCGGCCTCGATCCGCATCCCGTACGTCGGCAACCCGAAGGGCCGCCGCGTCGAAGCGCGTTTCCCGGACCCCCTGGCCAACCCGTACCTGGCCTTCTCGGCCCTGATGATGGCCGGCCTGGACGGCGTGCAGAACAAGATCCACCCCGGCGATCCCGCCGACAAGAACCTGTACGACCTGCCGCCGGAAGAAGACGCCAAGATCCCGACCGTCTGCGCGTCGCTGGAACAGGCGCTGGAAGCACTGGACAACGACCGCGAGTTCCTGACCCGCGGCGGCGTGTTCAGCAACGACATGCTCACCGCCTACATCGACCTGAAGATGGCCGATGTGAACCGCCTGCGCATGACGCCGCACCCGGTCGAGTTCGACATGTACTACAGCCTCTGATGGCTTGAGGCAGTAGCTGGAGGTGGCGCGATGCTGCAGGCAGAAACCAGGGCCCGCAGCACGCTCACCGCCAGATCGCGGTTCGACGTGCTACCCGCCAGGCGCTGCGCCTGGCGGGCAGGGCGCCGGCTTCCGGCGCGGCCGTCGCGTTCCGCCGTCCCCTCACATTCGGGTATGTAGAAAATGAATGTAGAAGCTCTCGATTTGCTAGCCACGTCCGTTTTCCTGGTCAACGCACGCGGTCATATCGAATACGCCAATGCGGCCGCCGAAGATCTGTTCGGCCGCTCGCGCAAGCAACTGGGCGGCCAATCCGCCGCCACGCTGTTCGACAGTCCGGAAAACATCCAATCCTCCATCGACCGCGCCGCTGCCGGACGCTACGCCGACGTCAGGCAACTGGCCTCGTTGCGCCGCGCCGCCGAATCCGTGGAAGTCTCCGTCACGACCGTCGGACTGACGGGCCAGCGCTGGCCCGTGTTGATAGAAACCCGCGAGATCGAGCAACGCGTGCTGGCCGACCGCAACCACCGGCTGGTTGACGAGATCGAGGCCCACCGCGAACTGCTGCGCAATCTGGCGCATGAAGTCAAGAATCCCCTGGGCGGCCTGCGCGGCGCCGCGCAACTGCTCGAAGCCGAGCTGCCCAGCGCGGCCCTGGCCGAGTACACCCAGGTCATCATTTCCGAAGCCGACCGCCTGCAGGCGCTGGTGGACCGCCTGAGCGGCCCGCAACGTGTGCCGCTGAACGCGCGGCCGGTCAATATCCATGAAATCTGCGAGCGCGTCTGCGCGCTGATCCAGGCCGAGTTCCGCAACGACGTCACGCTGCTGCGCGACTACGACGCCTCGGTGCCGGACCTGAAGGGCGACGCCGCCCGCCTGATGCAGGCCGTCCTGAATGTGGCGCGCAATGCCGCGCAGGAACTGGTGGCGCGGCCGCAGGGGCCGCAGACCGAACCCGGCGTGATTACGCTGCGCACGCGCGTGGCGCGCCAGGTGATGCTGGCCCACCGGCAGCACCGCCTGGCGTTGGAGCTGTCCATCATCGACAACGGCCCCGGCGTGCCGGACCAGATCCGCGACCGCATTTTCCATCCGCTGGTTACGGCCCGCGCCGGAGGCACCGGCCTGGGCCTGAGCCTGGCGCAGGACTTCGTGCAGCAGCACGGCGGCATCATCGAATTTGAATCCCGGCCCGGCCGCACCGAGTTCCGCCTGGTCCTTCCGATGGAGCCTGCACTCTGATGAAACCCGTATGGATCGTCGACGATGACCAGGCCATCCGCTGGGTCCTGGAAAAAGCCCTGGCGCGCGCCGGGGTCCCCACCCGCAGCTTTTCCCAATCGGCCGACGTGCTGGACGCGCTGTCGCGCGACAAGCCGGCCGCGGAAGCACCCGCCGCGCTGGTATCCGATATCCGCATGCCAGGCGGCAATGGCCTGGAACTGCTGCGCCAGCTGAAGGAACGCCATCCCGGCCTGCCCGTGATCGTGATGACTGCGTTCGCGGACCTGGACAGCACCGTGTCCGCCTTCCAGGGCGGCGCTTTTGATTACCTGGCCAAGCCTTTCGATGTGAACGAGGCGGTGGCGCTGATCCAGCGCGCCATGCAGGAGTCCACCCAGCCCGAAGGGCCTGAAGGGCAGGGGGAGTCAGCGCAGAACAACGAACGCTGGATGATGACGCAATCCTCGTCCACCGCCATGCAGGAAGTGTTCCGGGCGATAGGCCGGCTGGCCCAATCCAAGGTCACCGTGCTGATCACGGGCGAGTCCGGCACCGGCAAGGAACTGGTGGCGCGCGCCCTGCATGGCCATGGCGTGCGCGCCGGCGGCCCCTTCGTGGCGCTGAACGCGGCAGCCATCCCGCGCGACCTGCTGGAGGCCGAGCTGTTCGGCCATGAGCGCGGCGCGTTCACCGGCGCCAACAACCTGCGCCGCGGCCGCTTCGAGGAAGCGCACGGCGGCACCCTGTTCCTGGACGAAATCGGCGACATGCCGATCGAATTGCAGACGCGCCTGTTGCGCGTGCTGGCCGAAGGCAGCTTCTACCGCGTCGGCGGTGCGCAGCCGGTGCGCGTCGACGTGCGCATCGTCGCCGCCACCCACCAGCCGCTGGAGCAGCGCGTGGAGCAGGGCCTGTTCCGCGAGGACCTGTTCCATCGCCTGAACGTGATCCGGCTGCGCCTGCCGCCCTTGCGTGAACGGGTCGAGGACATCCCGGCGCTGGCCGGCCACTTCCTGACGGCCAGCGCCCGCGCGCTGGGGGTGCCGGTCAAGCGCCTGACGCCGGAAGCCCTGGCCGTGCTGTCCAAGTTCGATTTTCCGGGCAACGTGCGCCAGCTGGAGAACTTCTGTCATTGGCTGACGGTAATGGCGCCCGGCCAGACGGTGGAGCGCGCCGACCTGCCGCCGGAAATTCGCGCCATGGAGCATCAGCAACAGCCAGGTCCGGCGCTTGCCCGTCCCGCCGCGCCCATGGCCGGCGTGGGTGCCGTGGTGCAGGCCGCGGCGCCGGTGGGTGATGACTCATCGCGCAACTGGCAGGATTCCCTGGTGCGCGACGCGCAGTACCGGCTGGAGCGCGGCGAGCCCGCGGTCATGGCCACGCTGACGCGCCAGTTCGAGAAAATCCTGCTGCAAAGCGCGCTGGACGCCAGTCGCGGCCGCCGCGTGGAAGCGGCTTCGCGCCTGGGCATAGGCCGCAACACCATCACGCGCAAGCTGCGCGAGCTGGGTATCGAGGACGAGTAGGGCGCGCGGCCGCGCGCCTTACCCCATCCCCAGCAGGCTCTCGCACAGGCGCGGCGACTTCAGTTTCTGCAGCCACCATTTCAAGGCTTCGCCGGGGGGCTCGGAGCGCCAGGCGTAGGTCAGGTGTTCCGTCAGGGACATGCCTTCGTCCGTCTCGCATACCACCAGCAATCCTTGCGCCAGATAGGGCGCGGCCAGCGTCAGCGGCAGGTAGCCGCAGCCCAGGCCGCGGACCTGGGCGTCTATCTTCGCTTGCATGGTGGGCATGACCAGCGTGGGCTGTTCGGCCAGGATGCCGCGCGTCTGCGGCGCCAGGTTGCGGGACGTATCCGCCACCACTACCGCGCAGTAGCGCGTGATGTCCGCACGGCTCAGCGGCTGCGGCAGGGACGCCAGCGGATGGTGCGCGGCCACGCAGAAGCCGAATTGCGATTGCCCCATGGCTTGCGAGCGGTACGGGCCGGTGGGTTCGCCGGCGGCGCCCGCGCCGATGACCAGATCGGCACGCCCGGAAGTCAGCGCGTCCCAGTTTCCGCTCAGCACCTCGCTGGAAAAGCGCAGCGTGGTGGCGCTGCCCAGCGCCTGGAACTCCTCGATCAGGTCGTACAACGGCCGCCACGGCAGCACCGCGCTGACCGCGATGCGCAGTTCCACTTCCCAGCCGGTGGCGATGCGCTTGACGCGGCAGGCCAGGTCGTCCAGCGACTGCAGCACGTGGCGGCCTTCCTTCAGCAGCGTTTCGCCCGCCGGCGTCAGCAGCGCGCGGTGGCCCGAGCGGTCGAACAGCAGCACGTCCAGCCCATCTTCCAGCTTGCGGATGGAGTAGGTCACCGCCGAGGGCACCTTGCCCAGTTCGCGGGCCGCCTTGGCAAAGCTGCCGTGGCGCGCGATGGCGTCCACCAGGATCAGCAGTTCAGGGGTGATGGCTTGCATGGATGTGCCTGAAACGGATATTCAAAAAATTTGAATGGTTCCGTCAAAATATAGCGCCAAACAGGCGAGGGCGCACGCGCACAATATCACTCATGCCGGTGGTGCAGCGGCCTCTCTCGAAAGAGAGGTGACGAAAGTCAGGCTGCACAACCATTCACATTATTGAAACAGGAGTCCGCAATGCTTACCACTCGCCGCGCTGCTGAACGGGGTCACGCCAACCATGGATGGCTGGACTCGTTTCACACCTTTTCCTTCGCCAACTACTACGACCCGGCCCACATGGGATTCGGCGCCCTGCGCGTGATCAATGACGACCGCATCGCGGCCGGCCGCGGCTTCGGCACGCACGGCCACCGCGACATGGAAATCATCACCTATGTGCTGGACGGCGCGATCGCCCACAAGGACAGCATGGGCAGCGGCTCGACCATCCAGCCCGGCAACGTGCAGCGCATGAGCGCCGGCCGCGGGGTGATGCACTCGGAGTTCAACCCGCTGTCGGACCGCGAAACGCACATGCTGCAGATCTGGATCGAACCCGACGTCGCCGGCATCGCGCCGGAGTACGAAGAGCGTAGCTTCAGCGACGAGCAGAAGCGCGGCCGGTTGCAGGCCCTGGTGTCGCCGGATGGAGCTGACGGCTCGATGAAGATCCATCAGGACGCGCGGCTGTACGGCGGCCTGTTCGATGGCGACGAGTCCGCCGCGCTGGAACTGGCCGCTGGCCGCCGCGCCTGGGTGCACGTGGCCCGTGGCAGCCTGACGGTCAACGGCGTCGAGCTTTCGGCTGGCGATGCTCTGGCCATCACCGACGAGACCCGCGTGGAGCTCTCGGGCGGCAAGAATGCCGAAGTCTTGGTGTTCGACCTGGCGTAAAGCCCCTGGGCGGGCGGGCTGATGAAGCC
>NZ_JCBAMT010000068.1:0-39835 GCF_059760445.1 Achromobacter sp. D7-1
CCGGGGCAAGGCGCGCCATCCGGCTTCCCTACTTCTTGAAGAACTTCGCGAAGGCCGCCTGCGCTTCTTCGGATTGCAGGCGGATGCGGAACTGCTGGGCTTCGTAGTCCAGCGTGTCCTGGATCGCCTGGCGGTCCGGCCGGCGTAGCATGGCCTTGGTCAGGCGCAGGGCTGCCGGCGGCTGGCGCGCCAGGTCGGCGGCGGTGGCTTGCGCGGCGGCCAGCGCCTGGCCCTTGGGCGTGACTGACGTCGCCAGCCCGGCGTCGCAGGCGTCCTGCGCCGTGAACGCCTTGCCCTGCAACAGCCATTCAGCGGCGCGGCGGGTGCCGGCCAGGCGCGGCATCAGCAGGCTGGACGCGCCTTCCGGGCACAGGCCCAGCGCTACGAACGGCATGCGCAAGGTGGCGCCTTCGCCGATATGGACGAAATCGCAGTGTTGCAGCAGAGTCACGCCGATGCCGATCGCGTAGCCTTCGACCGCGGCGATGACCGGCACGTCCGCCATGGTCAGCGCGCGCAGGAACGTCAGGCCGGCGCTGTCGCCCGCGCCGCGCTCCGCCTGGAAGTCGCGCAAGTCGTTGCCGGCCGTGAAATGTTCGCCCGCGCCCGTCAGGATCACCGCCGCCAGCGCCGTGTCGGCGGAGGCCAGCGCAATCTGTTCGGTCAGTGCCGCATAGGTGGCGGTATCCAGCGCGTTGCGGCGGTCCGGACGATTGATGGTCAGCGTCAGCACCGCACCGTCGCGGTTGACTTGCAGCCCGCCGCTCATGCGCCGAACCCCTTGGCCAGGCGGCTCTTGGCGTCCGCGTACTCGCTGCGCAGCGTGTCCACGATCTGGCGCGTGGGCAGCACGCTGGCGATGCCGCCCACGCCCTGGCCCGCGCCCCAGATGTCCTTCCAGGGCTTGACCCGGCCGGAGCCGAAATTGGACGCGCCGCTGTCGGGCTGCGGCAGGTTGGCCGGGTCCAGCCCGGCGGCGGCGATGCTGGCCTTCAGGTAGTTGCCGGGGATGCCGGTGAAGAACGGGGTGTACAGGATGTCCGAGGCGCTGGCGTCGACGATGGCGGATTTGTAGCCCTCGCTGGCGTTGGCTTCCTCGCTGGCGATGAAGCGCGTGCCCATGTAGGCGAAGTCCGCGCCCATGGCCTGCGCGGCCAGGACGTGTGCGCCCGAGGTGATTGCGCCCGACAGGATCAGCGGGCCGTCATAGAAGCGGCGCACTTCGGACACCAGCGCGAAGGGGCTGAGCGTGCCCGCGTGGCCGCCGGCGCCGGCGCACACCAGGATAAGACCGTCCACGCCGGCTTCCAGCGCCTTTTCGGCGTGGCGGATCGTGGTCACGTCATGGAATACCTTGCCGCCCCAGTCATGCACGCCTTTGACCAGGTCGCCGGGCGCGCGCAGGCTGGTAATGATGAGCGGCACGCGGTGGCTGGCGCACACGGCCAGGTCTTGCTCCAGGCGGTCGTTGGACTGATGGATGATCTGGTTGACCGCGAACGGCGCCACGGTCGCGCCGGGATTGGCTTCGCGGTGCGAGGCCAGGCCAGCCTGGACCTCGTCCAGCCAGTCGCTCAGCAGGCTCTGCGGGCGCGCGTTCAGCGCCGGGAACGAACCCACGATGCCGCTGGTGCATTGCGCCACCACCAGCTTGGGATTGGACACGATGAACATGGGGGCGCAGATGACCGGCAGGGACATCTGGCCGTACAAATCAGTCACGAGAGAGTGGGGCATGGCGTCGTCGCGGAAAAAAGGTCAAAAGAGGGCTTGAGCATCGTAGTCGGGTGTGCCTATAATTACCTACCGACCGTCCGGTAATTAATTAATCCTTATTAAACGGCATGCGCCGAAGCGCTGTCAATGGAGGTTCGCAAGAGCCTCCGGCAGCGCCGGCGCGGCCCTTCCAAAGGCAGCCATGGCGACCTCCGCCCCTCCCACCCAGAAACGCGCCCGCGCCGGCCGCCCGCCCACCGTGGCGGCGCCGCGCGAACGGATCCTGGAAGAAGCCGCCAAGCTCTTCGCCCGCAGCGGCTACGACGGCAGCTCGGTGTCGGACCTGGCTGGAGCACTCGGCGTTTCCAAGGCGGCCATCTACCACTACTACACCACCAAGCAGGACATCTACGACGCCATCATCCTGGCCGTGCTGAGCGGACTGACCCAGTCCGTCGCCCAGGACGTGGCGCGGGCCGAGAGCGCTACCGCCCGGCTGCGCGCCTTCATGGTGAGCCACGCGCGCTACTTCGAGCAGCACCACGCCGAATTCGTCACCATGCTGATCGGCTATTCCGGCATGGCCTTGACCGAACGCGAAGACGCCGCCCGGCTGCGCGACGGCTACGAGAAGCGCCTGCGCGAGCTGATCGCGCAGGGCGTCGCCGCCGGCGAGTTCCGCGCGCTGGACGTGGCCGCGGCCGGCCGCGCCGTGCTGTCCATGCTGAACTGGATGGTGCGCTGGTACAAGCCCGGCCAAGGCGACAGCGCCGAAGCCATCGCCGCCGGCTATTTCGATCTACTGGTCGGAGGCATGCGCGCCTGAGGCGCGGCTGTCCCCGGCTTGCCCCGCTTTTTTTTGAGACTCCCATCATGGCCCTCGATACCGAAACCCTGAACCTGCTGCTGGACGCCGTGCGCCGCTTCGTGCACGAACGCCTGATCCCCGCCGAAGACGAACTGGCCGAAAGCGGCCAGGTGCCGCCGGACATCGTCAACGAGATGCGCGAACTGGGCCTGTTCGGCCTGTCCATCTCGCCCGACCACGGCGGCCTGGGCCTGACCATGGAAGAGGAAGTGCGCGTGGTCTTCGAACTGGGGCAGACCTCGCCCGCGTTCCGCTCGCTGGCCGGCACCAACATCGGCATCGGTTCGCAAGCCATCGTGCTGGCCGGCACCGACGAGCAGCGCGCCAACTACCTGCCCAAGCTGGCCAGCGGCGAACTGATAGGCTCGTTCGCGCTGACCGAGCCCGACGCCGGCTCCGACGCCATGGCGCTGCGCCTGTCCGCCGTGCGCGACGGCGACAGCTATGTGCTCAACGGCACCAAGCGCTACATCACCAACGCGCCCATCGCCGGCCTGTTCTCGGTCATGGCGCGCACCGCGCCGGAACGCCGCGCCAATTCCATTTCGTGCTTCCTGGTCGAGGCCGGCACGCCGGGCCTGACCATCGGCAAGCCCGACAAGAAGATGGGCCAGGCCGGCGCCCTGACCAGCGACGTGGTGTTCGACAACTGTCGCGTCCCGGCCAGCGCGCTGCTGGGCGGAGAAGAGGGCAATGGCTTCCGCACCTCGATGCGGGTGCTGGACAAGGGCCGCCTGCATATTTCGGCGCTGTGCGTGGGCATCGCCGACCGCCTGCTGGGCGACGCCGTGAAGTACGCCATTGAGCGTAAGCAATTCGGCCAGCCCATCGCTGAATTCCAGCTGATCCAGGCCATGATCGCCGACAGCCAGGCCGAGCTCTACGCCGCGCGCTGCATGGTGCTGGACGCCGCCCGCATGCGCGACCGCGGCGAGAACACCACCATGCAGGCCGCCTGCTGCAAGCTGTACGCCACCGAAATGGTGGGCCGCGTGGCCGACCGCGCGGTGCAGATCCACGGCGGCGCGGGCTACATGTCCGAGTACGCGGTCGAGCGCTTCTACCGCGACGTGCGCCTGTTCCGCATCTTCGAAGGCACTTCGCAGATCCAGCAGCTGGTGATCGCCCGCGAAACCATCAAGGCGCATTCCTGAGCGCGGACACGGCCCAAGAGGCTAATATCCTGCATGACTGACGGTGATCCGGCAGCGGCCCTGGGCCGCGCCGGAATATGACGCGCCAGCGGCCGCGCGCCGCCGGCATGACGGAACTCCAGTCTGGCTTGCGCGCCGCCGCAAGCCGGACGTTTTCATTTCTCTTCCAGCGAAAAGATTACTAATGTCGCAACGTCCCGCTCCCCTTACCGGCATACGCGTGCTGGATCTCACCCGCGTCCTGGCGGGTCCCTGGTGCACCCAGAACCTTGCCGACCTCGGCGCCGAGGTGATCAAGATCGAACGCCCCGGCGCGGGCGACGACACGCGGGCCTGGGGGCCTCCGTACCTGAAGGACGAGGCGGGCAACGACACCACCGAGGCGGCCTATTACCTGTCCGCCAACCGCAACAAGCTGTCGGTGGCACTGGACATCGCCTCGCCGCGCGGCGCCGAACTGGTGCGCGAACTGGCGCTGCAAAGCGACATCCTGGTGGAAAACTTCAAGGTCGGCGGCCTCTCCAAGTACGGCCTGGACTACGACAGCCTGAAGGAACTCAACCCGCGCCTGATCTACTGCTCCATTACCGGCTTCGGCCAGACCGGCCCCTACGCCAGCCGCCCCGGCTATGACTTCATGATCCAGGGCATGGGCGGCCTGATGAGCATCACCGGCGAACGCGACGACCTGCCCGGCGGCGGTCCGCAGAAGGCGGGGGTGGCGGTGACCGACCTGATGACGGGCATGTACTCCACGGTCGGCATCCTGGCCGCGCTGCACGAACGCTCGCGCAGCGGCCTGGGCCAGCACATCGACATGGCGCTGCTGGACTGCCAGGTCAGCATGCTGGCCAACCAGAACCTCAACTACATGACCTCGGGCGTGGCGCCCAAGCGTGCCGGCAACGCGCACCAGAACCTGGTGCCTTACCAGGTGTTCGCGGCCAGCGACGGCCACCTGATCGTGGCGGTCGGCAACGACAGCCAGTTCCGCAATTACTGCGGCGCGATCGGCCTGCCCGAGCTGTCGGCCGATCCGCGCTTCGCCACCAATCCGCAACGCGTGAAGAACCGCGCCGAACTGGTGCCGCTGCTGACCGAACGCATGGCCACCGGCGCGCGCGACCACTGGCTGGCCGCGTTGGAAGCCGTGGGCGTGCCGGCCGGCCCCATCAATACGCTGGACCAGGTCTACGAAGACCCGCAGGTCCTGGCGCGCGGCATGAAGCGCGAATTGCCGCATCCCACCGCAGGCACGGTGCCGATTGCCGCCAGCCCGCTGAAGTTTTCCGACAGCCCGGTCGAGTACCGCCGTCCGCCGCCCATGCTGGGCGAGCATACCGAGCAGGTGCTGGCCGAAAAACTGGGCCTGTCGGCCGAAGAAATCCTGGCGCTGGCGCAAAGCCGGGCCTGAACCCCATCCAATAAAAGCAGGAGAGTGGTGATGAAGGAGATTCAAACCATCGGCGTCGTCGGCGCCGGGGCCATGGGGCGCGGCATCGCGCAGATCGCGGCGCAAGCCGGGCTGCGCGTGCGCCTGTACGACACCAGCGCCGACGCCGTGGCGGCCGCGCGCGAGTCGCTGCGCCAGACCTGGGACAAGCTGGCCCAGAAGGGCAAGCTGAGCGCCGCCGACGCGCAGGCCGCCTTGGAACGCGTCGAATCCGCCACCGCGCTGACCGACATGTCGAATTGCCAGCTGGTGGTGGAAGCCATCGTCGAACGCCTGGACGTCAAGCGCGACCTGTTCGCCGCGCTGGAAGGCGTGGTGGCCGAAGATTGCATCCTGGCGTCGAATACCTCGTCGCTGTCCATCACCGCCATCGCCGCCGCCTGCAAGCATCCGCAGCGCGTGGCGGGCTACCACTTCTTCAACCCGGTCGCGCTGATGAAGGTGGTCGAAGTCATCGACGGCCTGCGCAGCGCGCCCGAAGTCGGCGACGCGCTGGCCGAGCTGGCCCACCGCATGGGCCACACGCCGGTGCGCGCCAAGGACATGCCGGGCTTCATCGTCAACCATGCCGGCCGCGGCATGAATACCGAAGGCCTGCGCGTGGCGCAGGAAGCCGTGGCGACCTTCGCCCAGGTCGATGCCGTGATGCGCGAGCAGGCCGGTTTCCGCATGGGGCCGTTCGAACTGCTGGACCTGACGGCGCTGGACGTGTCCCACCCGGTCATGGAATCCATCTACCGCCAGTTCTTCGATGAGCCGCGCTTCCGTCCGTCGCCCATCACTACCGTGCGCCTGGCCGGCGGCCTGATCGGCCGCAAGGCCGGTGAAGGCTTCTACGTCTACGCCGACGGCCAGAAGCAGGTGCCGGCCGAGCCGCCCGTGCCCGCGCTGCCCGAGAACCTGAAGGTCTGGGTCAGCCCCAGGCACGCCGAAGGGTACGCCCGCGCTGCCGCGCTGGTCGAAAAGCTGGGCGCCACGCTGGTGACCGGTTCCACGCCCGACGCCGACGCGCTTATCCTCGTCACGCCCTTCGGCGAAGACGTTTCCACCACGGTTTCCGCGCAAGGCCTGAACGCGGCCCGCACGGTCGGCCTGGACACGCTGTACGCCTTCGACGCCGCCAAGCGCCGTACCATCATGGTGTCGCCCGCCACCGAAGCCAAGTGGCGCGATGCCGCGCACGCGCTGCTCGCCGCAGACGGCGTGCCGGTCACGGTGATCGAGGATTCGCCGGGCTTCATCGCCCAGCGCATCGTGGCCACCATCGTCAACATCGCCAGCGACATCGCGCAACAGCAGATCGCCACGCCCAAGGACATCGACCTGGCGGTGACGCTGGGCCTGGGTTATCCGGTGGGTCCGCTGGCCCTGGGCGACAAGCTGGGCGCCGACCGCATCCTGGAAATCCTGAAGAGCATGCAGCGCGTGACCGGCGATCCGCGCTATCGCCCCAGCCTGTGGCTGCAGCGCCGCGTGCAGCTCGGCATGTCGCTGACGCAGGCGACTGGCGAACAGTGATGTGATGGCTATGCATGGCAGGGCACCGCCCTGGCATGTACACAAAAGCCCGCAAGACTTCGTGTCTTGCGGGCTTTTTTTCCTGAAGGACCGGCCGCCTCAGTTGGCCGGCTTGACGCCGATCAGAGAGACCAGCGGCGTCCAGAGCGCGATGTCGTCGCGGATGCGGCGGGCGAACTTGTCCTTCACCTCGCCTGCGCGCGGCTGGCTGCCGGACGCGTCGAACTTGCTCAGCACGTCCGGGTCGCGCAGCATGACCTGCACGGCGTCGGCCAGTCGGTCCACTACTTCGGCGGGCGTGCCGGGCGGCGCGAACAGGCCGTTCCAGGTTTCGATCTCGTGCCCCGGGATGGTGTCGGCGATGGCTGGCACGCCCGGCAGCTGAGGCACGGGCTGGCGGCTGGACACGCCCAGGAAGCGGATGCGGCCGCTATCCTTGTAAGGCAGGATTTCGGAGATGTTGGCCGAATACAGGTCGGTGGTGCCGCCCATGGTGTCGAGCAAGGCCGGCGCGCCGCCCCGGTAGCCGATCAGCGTCGCCTCGATACCGGCGCGCTTCAGGAACACCAGCACCGACATGTGCGACATCGACCCTTCGCCGCCGTGCGCGACGGTCAACGCGCCGGGTTTGGCCCGGCCATACTCGATCAACTGCGCCAGGTTCTGGAAGCGCGAGCTGGACGGCACCGTGAGCACCAGCGGGTTGCTGGCGATGTTGGCCACTGGCACCAGATCGTTCAACGGGTCATAACGCACGTTGAACAGGAACCGGACCAGCGAAACCTGGCCGATGGACCCCACCATCAGCGTGTTGCCGTCGTTGCGGGAACGGATCAGCGCATCGGTGGCGATGGTTCCGCCCGCGCCCGCCTGGTTTTTCACCACCACTGACGACCCCAGCGTGCGGCGCAGCGAATCGGAGGTGATGCGCGCCACATAGTCGGTGTTGCCGCCCGGCGGGTAAGGCACGATCAGTGTGATGGCGGACCCTTCCTGGGCTTGGGCCAGCGCGGACAGCAGCAGCGGCGAGGTGGCCAGCAGCCGCGAGAACTGACGACGATTCATGATGTTTTCCCCTTGTGTCGTAGTGATGCGCGGCCGTGAACTCAACGGGTCGCGGCAGCCATCTGGCCGCTGCCCTTGGCGCCGACGACTTTTCCGTCCTCATACACCGTGGCGCCGCGCACCAGGGTGCGTACCGGCTTGCCCATGAGACGGCGGCCGGCATAGGGGCTCCAGCCCACCAGGCTGAGGACGTCTTCGTCGCGCACTTCGTATTCGGTCTCCAGGTCGACCAGGACCAGGTCGGCGTCCAGGCCCGCGCGTATTTCACCCTTTTCGCGCAGCCGGAACAATTCGGCGGGTTTGGCCGAGCAGGCCTCGGCCACCCGTTCCAGGCTGATCTTGCCTTCCTGCGCCGCGGTCAGGAACATGCTCAGGTAGAACTGGGTCGACGGCGTGCCGGTATGGGCTTTCCAGCCATCGGTCCAGCCCACTTCTTTCTCTTCGCGCGTGTGCGGGGCATGGTCGGTGGCAATGATATCGATGGTGCCGTCGTTGAGTCCTTCCCACAGGCCCGGCACGTTCTTCTCCGGCACCCAATACGACAGCGCATACGAGCCCAGGCGCTGGATCGCCGACCATTCGCAACCCAGGAACAGCGCCCAGGGATTGATCTCGCAGGTCACCTTCTGCCCCGCTGCCTTGGCTTCACGGATGAGCTGCACGCTGCCGGCGGTCTGCGTGTGCAGAATGTGCAGGTGGCAGCCGGCCGCCTTCTGCAGCCGCAGCAGGGTGGCGATGGCGGTTTCCCAGATCACGCCATCATGGGCGGCATAGGCGCGCGCATAGGCCAGCGCGTCGCGTTCGCCGCGGTCCCAGTAGGTCTGTTCGATCACGTCCATCAAGGCCTGGTCGTGCGGGTGCACCATCAATGGCACGTCCAGTTCGGCGCAGCGCTGCATGATGCGCAACAGCTTGCCGTGGTCATGCACGCCGATGCCGGGCATGTGCGGGTAATCGCGCCCCGTGTCCACCACCATGAAGATCTTGAACGCCGCAATGCCGGTGGCGGTCATGGCTTCCATTTCCGACTCTATCGTCGGCGCCGGATTGAAGTTCCAGTCGACCACGGCGTCGCTGCGGTAGATGGCGAACTGCTTTTCCAGCAGGTCCAGCGAGTTGGGCGGCGGATTGACGTTGGGCATGCCCACGCTGGTGGTGACGCCGCCCGCGGCGCATTGCTGGGTGGCGGTGAAGATCGTGTCCTTGTACTCGAAACCCTTTTGCGAGCCCTGACGGTGGTGCGAGTGCATATCGATGGCGCCCGGCAGGACGGCCAGGCCGCTCGCATCGATGACGTCCCGCGCGTCGGGCTCGCTGCCGGCCTCGTACAGGCCGGCGATCTTGCCGTTGCGGATGCCGATGGAGGCGCGCACGCGGCCCTGCGGAGTGACCACCAGGCCGTTCTTGATCAAAGTGTCCATGCTGTTTTCCTTGTGATGGGGAATGCCAAAACGATCAGGCCGCGCGTGCGGCAGGCGGGACAGCGCGCTGCCGCACCGTGTCCCAGACCTGCATGACGTAGTCTTTGCTCAGGCCTTTGGTAATGAAAACCATGCGGGATTGCCGGTCCGTGTCGGGCCAGTCCGGCAATTCGGTGGGGGGATGGAACAAGCGCTGCACGGCCTGCAGCACGATGGGCCGCTCGTGGCCGGCGATGTGCAGGATGCCCTTGACGCGCAGCAGCTCGTCCGGATGCGCCATGACCAACGCATCCAGCCACGCGCTGACTTGCGGCCATTGCAAGGGGGCGGCGAAATCCAGGCAGAAGCTGTCGATGCGGGCATGGTCGTGGCCATGCGCGTGCGTGTGGTGCTTATGGGTGTGTTCATGCCCATGCCCACCATGCCCGTGTCCGTCCGCGTAAGGCGCGGCATTGAGCCATTGCCGCGCCTGCTCCGGACGCACGTTCACATCGTAGACATCGGGCCCGTCCAGCACCGTGGCATCCGGCCGGGCCGCAGGGTTGCACACCACGAGCGTTGCCCCTGGGTTGACGCGCGCCAGCGTGTCCACCAGCGCCGCGACTTGCGCGCCGGGCAGTTCGGTCTTGGTGACGATCAAGGCATCGGCGACGGCCACCTGCTTGATGGCTTCCGGGTGCGCGGCCAGCGTGCCCGGCCCGTTGATGGCGTCCACCACGGTCAGCACACGATTCAGGCGGAACGAGCGCGCGACGGGGAACGTCATCAGCGCCTGGATGACCGGCACCACGTCGGCCATGCCCGTGGTTTCTATCAGGATGCGATCGAAGGCGGCGATGGTTCCGGCGCTGCGCTTGGCGCGCAGGTCGCGCAGGGTCTCGACCAGGTCGCCTTGCACGGTGCAGCACAGGCATCCGGTGGTCAGTTCGATGGTGTTGTCGTTGCTGCTGGCGATCAGCGCGTGATCGATGCCGATCTCGCCAAACTCATTGACGATGACCGCCGCACCGGCCAGCGCCGGGTCGCGCAGCCAGTGATTCAGCAGGGTGGTCTTGCCGCTGCCCAGGAAGCCCGTCAGCAAAGTGACCGGAATGCGCGTTTCGGATATCTCGCCGTCTGCCATGATGCACCTTTGCAAAAAATAATAAATTCGCAATCATTGCGATTAAATGGATTTTTGCATCGAGTTGAGGCTTTGGCAAGTCCCCACGGTTTCGCGTCGCGACGCGTCGGCCGGGAGGTGAGAATGACGCTGCTAGAATCGCGGAGAAATTGAATTTCGCAATGGATGCGAAATCACGCGCCGCACAGGCGTAACGATAGGGAGAGGTCGACGTGGCGGGTGAAATCAGGACGCGCAACCGGATACTGCACATCCTGCAGCTCTATGACAGGCGTGCCGCATGGTCGGTCGAGGACATCGCCGTCGAAATGGATGTGTCCGTCAGCTCAGCCTATCGCGACGTGCAGGAACTGGTCCGCGCCGATTTCCTGACCCCGGTGATGGGCGCGCGCTACGTGCTGGGGCCGACCTTTGCCCATTTCGACCTGCTGATGCGCCATGGCGATCCCTTGCTGAAGGTGGCCGAGCCGCACATGCGCCGCCTGGTGGAGGCGACCACGCCCTCGTCGGCCTCGGTGCTGACGCGCAGCTACCAGGACAAGGTCATGTGCATCCACCAGGAAATCGGCGATCCGGCCGCGCGCGTCGGACGCTACGAACGTGGCGCCACCATGCCGATGTTTCGCGGCGCGACCTCCAAAGTCATCCTGGCGCACCAGAGCCGCCGCGCCCTGGAGCGCATGTACCTGGCCCATGAAGAGGAAGCGCGCGCCATCTCGCACTGGAAGAGCCTGAAGGACCTGTGCCTGGAACTCGACGCCATCCGCGAGGCGGGCGTAGCGGTCAGTGATTCCGAGATCACGCCTGGGACCATAGGCATAGCCGCGCCCATCTTCCTGGAGCAGCGGGTGGTGGCCGGATTGAGCCTGATCGTGCGCGCCGAGCATTGCCGCCTCGAGCCTTTTCGCGCGGCGGTGATCGAGGCCGCCAGCCAGATCAGCAGCCAGTTGGCCGAAGTGGACGGCGCCTGGGTGGCCCGCGCCTGAGCACGGACCCCAGCCCGCTCAATCGGGTCGCGACTGGCGGTCCCGGCCCAGGCGGCGCAATTCATCCAGCGTTTGGCGCAGCAGCCCCGAGGGCTGGCTCTCCCGCCGGATATACATGCCGACGGAGCGCGAAAGCGCCTGCCGCAGGCGGGTCTTGCGCACGCCGCGCTGCGTTGCGTTGTCCAGCGACGACTCCGGCAACAGCGCAATGCCGCAGTTGTGCTGCACGAAGCGTGCGATGGCGTTCAGGTCCCGAAGGGAATAGACCGGATTGAAGGGTTGTGCCGCGGCCTGGAAGGCGCGTTCGGTCAGGACCCGCACGCTGGTCCCGGGCGGCATGCTGATCAAGGGCAGCCGGGCCAATTCCATGGGCATCCAGTGCCTGACGTCCGGCTTGATCTGGGCGCTGTGGAACAACACGAAGGGCTCGGTGAACAACTCCTGATAGACGAGGTCGGAGGCGCCTTCCTCGTTCATCGTGGTCACGGCGATGTCCACTCGCCGCTCGCGCAACAGTTGCAAGGCCTCGCTGGCGATGGGATCGTAGACCTCCACCCGTACCCGCGGGTGTTTGCGCGCAAGGCTTTGGATCAACAGGGGAATGAGCGACGCCGCAAGCGTGGGCAGGGCCGCGACGGCGACGCGGTTGTGGCGATCGCGCAGCCGTTGGTCCAGTTCCAGCATGCCTTTTTCATGCAGAGCGGTGATCCTGTGCGCAATCTCCAGGATGTCCTGGCCTTCGCGCGACAGGCGCACCATGCGGGTGGTGCGCTCGAAGAGTTTGACGCCCAGCGTCTCTTCCGTTTCCTTCAGCAGCTTGCTCAGCGTTGGCTGAGTTACGTGCAGCATCTCGGCCGTTCTCTGAAAACTCAGCGTTTCGGCCAGCATCACGAAGATGCGCAGTTGTCTCGTCGTCAGATTCATTCTTTTTGTCTATCAATGCCGTTCAAATCGGAACTTAACCAGAAGACCTGGCTGCCTTAGCCTTTGCATCACGATCTCTCTCTGGAGCTGGGATGTTTCGTCTTGATGGAAAGGTAGCCCTGGTGACCGGTTGCGGCACGCTGGGCGCAGGTTGGGGAAATGGAAAGGCTGCTGCGGCGGTGCTTGCCAGGCAGGGCGCCGCGATTTTCGGTTGCGATCTGAACATCGACGCGGCGCGACAGTCCGCGCAGGCCGTGGCCGCGGAGGGCGGGAAGATCACGGTCCGGCAGTGCGACGTCACGGACGGCAGCCAGGTGGCGGAACTGGTGCGGGCGTGCATGGAGACGCATGGCCGTATCGATGTGCTGGTCAACAACGTGGGCCGCTCGGAACCGGGCGACCCGGTCTCCATGCCGGAGGATCTTTGGCACGATCAGATCCAGGTGAATCTGACCTCTGCCTTCCTGTGCTGCAAGCACGTCATCCCCCTCATGAAGAGCGCTGGTGGAGGATCGATTATCAACATTTCGTCCATCGCCGGGCTGCGTTATGCGGGCAAACCCCAGGTCGGCTATGCCGCCGCCAAGGCCGCCCTGATGCAGATGACGGCCACCACCGCGGTCATCTATGCGCAAGACGGCGTGCGGCTGAATTCGGTGGTGCCAGGACTGATGTTCACGCCCCTGGTGGAACGCCTGGCGCAGAAATACGCCAAGGGTGATTACGAGGGTTTTGTGGCGCACCGCCATGCCCAGGTGCCCGCGGGTCGCATGGGCGACGCCTGGGACGTGGCCCATGCCGTGGCTTTCCTGGCCAGCGATGAGAGCCGCTACATCACGGGGCAGCAGATCGTGGTGGATGGCGGCATCACCATGGCAACGCGTTGAGCGGGGATAGTCGCGATGAACGTGCATGAGCAAGCGGGCGCCGGACGCCTGGCGGGCAAGGTGGCCTTGATCTTCGGCGCGGGTTGCGTGGGACCGGGTTGGGGCAACGGAAGAGCGATCGCCGTGCGCTTCGCCCAGGAGGGGGCCGTGGTGGTCGCGGTGGACATACGGCCGGAGTCACTGCCCGAGACCCTGGAGTTGGCTGGACGCTACCGGTCCCGCATCGAAACCCAGATCTGCGATGTGGGCGACGCGGCCCAGGTCGCTGCGCTGGTCCAAGCCGTGGCGCGGCGTCACGGGCGGATCGACATTCTGGTCAATAACGTGGGAGGTCCCATTCCCGGCGGTGCGGCGGCGCTGACGCAAGCGGATTGGCGCAGGCAGCTCGACTTGAACCTGACCTCGGTGTTCACCACCTGCCAGCACGTCCTGCCCATCATGCAGGAGCAGGGCGCTGGCGCCGTGGTCAACGTGTCTTCGACCTCGGCCATACGCTGGACCGGCGCGCCGCAGGTCGGCTATGCGGCGGCCAAGGCCGGCGTAATGCAGTTCGGCCGTGTGGCCGCCGTGGAATACGCCGGCAAGGGGGTGCGCATCAACACCGTCCTGCCGGGCCAGCTCCATACGCCGCTGGTCGATGCCTTCCTCGCCGGCCAGCAGAGCGCGGGCGACATCGACGCCTTGCTGGAGCGGCGGCGCCGCCGCATTCCGTTGCCGCTTTCCGGCGATGGCCGGGACACGGCCAATGCCGTGCTCTTTCTCGCCTCGGACGAGGCGCGTTTCATCACCGGAACCGAACTGATCGTGGACGGGGGCATGAGCGCCCGCTGCGACTGAAAACCAAGCTGAGGAGAATCACGATGGCGCGAATTGAATATGCGGGTATCGCCAGGCCGGAGATCCGGCCGCTGGTCGAACGCATCGAACGGGAGCGGTCCAGCCTGCCGAATCTCTATCGGATGCTGCTCAACAGCCCGCCGGTGGCGCAGGGCTGGCTGGCCTATCTCACGGCGATACGCCAGCACAGCGGGCTTGCGCCCAAACTGCGGGAGATGCTCATCCTGCGCGTCGCGGTGCTGAACCAGGCCGACTACGAGTTCGAGCAGCATCTGCCGATCGCCTTGAAAGCGGGCTGCAACGAAGACCAGGTGCAGGGCTTGAAGACCGGCGATTTCACATCGCTGGACGCGGGCGAGCGCGCGGCCATGGCGTATTGCGATGAGATGACGCGCGAGATCCGGGTCCGGGACGCTACGTTCGCCGCCGTCCGCGAGGCTTTCGATGCCCGCGCGATCGTCGAGATCACGGCCACGGTGGCCGCGTACAACATGGTGTCGCGCTTTCTGGAGGCCATACAGATCGACCATGAATGAACGGCTGGTCGTACAGCCGGTAAATAAAAACACAGGAGACATGCATGCATAGCTTCAAACGATTTGGTGGCGCGTTCGCCTCTCTTGCGCTGGGCCTGGCCCTGAGCGCGCCGGCACATGCCGGCTATCCGGCAAAGCCGGTGCAACTGATCATTCCGTTCGCGCCGGGCGATACCGACCAGATGCTGCGGCCCATCACCGAGAAGATGGGGCAATACCTGGGCCAGCCCATCGTGATGAACTACAAGCCCGGCGCGGGGGGAGGCATAGGCGCGGCATACACGGCCTCGGCGGCGCCCGACGGCTATACCATCGTGGGCAGTTCGCCGGGCGCGCTGGTCGTGGTTCCGCTGGCCAACAAGGAGATCAAGTACACGACGGAGTCCTTCGCGCCGGTCGCCGCCATATCCCTGGGCGGCATGATGATCGTCGCGCCCGGGAAGTCCAGGTACAAGACCCTGGCCGACGTGGTGGCCGATGCCAAGGCGCGGCCCGACGCCATCTCCTACGGCACCTCGGGCGCCATGGGCATCAGCCATCTGCTGGGCGAGACGTTCGCTTCCGAGGCCAAGGTCAAATTGCGCCACATCCCCTTCCAGGGCAGCACGCCGGCGGTCACCGCCTTGCTCGGTGGCCACACGGATATCGCCGTGTCCGCGGTGGGGCCGGCGCAGGCGCACATCCAGTCCGGCGGCCTGCGGCCGCTGGCCGTCTTCAGCAGCAAGCGGCTGGCGGCCTATCCGGACGTGCCGACTCTGCGCGAACTGGGCTACGAGGTCGGCAGCCCCACCATCTATGGGCTGATGGCGCCCAAGGGCACGCCGCCCCAGGTAGTCGATGCCTTGTACCAGGCCGCCCGCAAGGTCGTGGCGGAGCAGGGCGATGAGGTGAACAAGACCCTGGGCGGCATCGGCGCGGAAATCAGCGTGCTGAGCCCGCAGGAGTACGGCGCCTATCTGCAGGAGCAGCAGGCGTTGTTTTCCAAGGCGATCGGCCTGATCCGCGAATAACCGGCGCGCCAGCGCGCAAAGAAAAAGCCCCTTGATTGGCTCAAGGGGCTTTTTTCATCGTGGGCGGCGAGTCTTACTTGGCCGCATCCACCATGTACTGCACCGCTGCGCGGATATCGTCTTCCGAGGCGTTGGCCGCGCCGCCCTTCGGGGGCATCGGCGGCTTGCCTTGCATGGCGACCTTCACCATGGCGTCCATGCCGGTCTTGATGTACGGATCCCAAGCGGCCTTGTCGCCGAACTTGGGGGCGTTGGCCACACCGGTGGCATGGCAGGCAAAGCAGACGCTCTTGTACAGCTTTTCGCCGGCCGGGTTGACCGCTGCTGCCGCTTGCGGGGCGGCGGCGGGAGCAGCCGGAGCGGGCGCCGGCGCCGCAGCGGCCGGTGCCGGGGCAGCTGCAACCGCAGCCGGGGCCGCAGCTGCGGGCGCTGCGGGTGCGGCGGCGGGAGCGGCAGCCGCTTCCTTCTTGTCGCCTTCCGCGGCCGGAGCGGCGGGTTCGGGCAGGGAAGCGCCAGACTTGTTGGCCATGTACACCACGGCGCGCGCGACTTCGTAGTCGGACAGCGTGGGGTTGCCGCCCTTGGCGGGCATGCCGCCCTTGCCGTGCAGGGCCACGTTCATCATGGCGTCGTAGCCCGCGGTGATGAAGGGAGCCCAGGCGGCGTTATCGCCCACCTTGGGTGCGCCAGCCACGCCGGCGGTATGACAGGCCGTACAGACGGCGGCGAAAACTTGTTCGCCGGTCTTGAAGACCTTGGGGGCATTCGCATCGATCAGTTCAAAACCCGCGACCGGGGCAATGCGCTTGGCGACGGCTTCTTGGGACAGTGTGTCCGAACCCGCTCCTGTCTTGTTGCCCGAGACCACCATGTTCACCAATAGGATGATGATGGCGATCGGGATCACGAAAGACAGGACGATCGTGACGATCAGTTGCTTCGGGGTCTTGATGGGGGAGGAGTGCTCTTCTATGTGTTCCTGCTCGTTGCTCATGACCAAATCCTGCTAACGGGTACCGGGGGCGCCTGGCGGCGGCAACAGAAAATCAGTACTGCACAAGTCGGCGGCATGGACGGCCCGCCTTGCAAGCAAACGCTGGATTATATAACGGTGTCATAGACACGCGTCCAATGCATCTGACCGGGTTTTCGCTGAGTTTGACGGAAGATTTGATCTCGTTCATGCAGTTCCGCGAAAACTGGGTACAATACCGCCTCCTTGCGCTGCGCCCGTAGTTCAATGGATAGAATGAGAGTTTCCGAAGCTCTTGATACAGGTTCGATTCCTGTCGGGCGCGCCATCAAATCAAAGGCTTACGTTTTTTTGGGTCCACTTTGGGGCCAAAGTATGCGAATTAACGCGAGTTCTTTGGACTTCCAGTTACGGCTCGCGGGCAGGCAAATGCTCGGCATATAGGGCCGCCATCTTCGCCTTTTCCCGCTGATTGGACTCCCCATCGATCCACTTGGAATAGACGCGGAAGAACATCTGCGCATTCTTGTGACCCATCTGGCGCGAGAGATAGCCAGGGTTCATTCCAGCGTGTAGACCAAGCGTGGCATATGTATGCCGAGTCTGGCGCGCATCCCGATCACGGATGCCCAAGGCGGATAGCGTCGGACGCCACACTTTTCGAACGGGATCTGCCGTATCCACGAATGGCTCCCCAGTTTGAGGATTCAGGAACACATGCCCCCCGGGACGAAACGTCAGTTGCCTTTGGCGTTTGAGTGCTTCGAGCGCCGGTTGCTGCAGATCCACGTCCCGCGACTTGTATGTCTTAGTCGCCTTGTGGTGACGCCTCACGAGCGCTCGGTCGATGCGGATTTGTTCTCTTGAAAGATCTACGCTCGTCCATAGCAGGGCGATTAGTTCTGACGGTCTGACACCGGTGAAGAACGCTACTTCGAAGTAATTCCGCCAGGCGGCACCAAAGTGTTCTTCGACGTGCTGGACAACTTGAAGCACTTCCGACATGAGCAGAGGATCCGGTTCAGGTTCCTGGCCCTTGCGGCTTTCAATCTCCAACGTGATGTTCTCCGTCACTTTCCGCATCTTGAGCGCCAACGCCCAAACTTGACGAGCCGGTGTCATCATGTTGTTGAACGTCTTCGCCGCCACGCGTGGAAATGCGGCTACATCCATGGCCAGCTCTTCGAAGGTGATCTCCGCAATCGGGCGATGCCCATACAACGGGCGCCAGCGGGAGTTCAGCAGGTTCTCGTACTCGCTCAGCGTCGTTGCAGCTTTGTGACTGTTGAGCTTCAGCCACATGTCGGCCATCTCGTTGAAGGTGGCTCCTCGAGCGGATACTTCTTTGACCGGGATGCTCGGGGAGTCGGGGAAGTGACGCGCAAAGTCGTCCCACGTGAACACGCCCAGGTCAATTGCTTGCAGGATCTCGTTTCTCATGCGCGCTGCCGCCCGCATGTTGGCAGCGGTGGGGCTCAGGTTTACACGTTCACGGTAGCGCTGATTGTTCCAGCGGAAGTCGATTCGGATCGACGTCGTCCTCGCTTCGATCCCTTCGAGGTGCTCTCTGATACCCATTCGTCGTACGCTTCAAGATTGATGTGTTGGCGATTGTCGTCGGACCATTTCCAGTGTTTGCCCTCGATTAGGTAGCCGTCTCGGATCAGATGCCGGAACGAATGGACAGACCTGCCTGTACATTCGGAAGCCTTCTCCACGACGACCCACGCGACGGGTCGATAGCGTAATGGCATTCGTATTGCCTCATAGAGTTGAGTGGACTGACGGTGGAGGGAAATTTGTCTCGTCAAAACAAGAGTTTTCCAACGAAATATGAGGCGACGAAAACAATGAGCGCAGCGAAGAATATGAGCAGCTTGCTTTCGAACATTTGATCTCCTAATTCACCAGGGACATGGCGCCAGGTCTAAGCACCTCAATTGGCGGCAGCGCGTTCCAAACGGTGCGCCTCCTAATTGCGCTGTTGGCGCAGAATGTCCTGGAACTCGGGAAGCTCGGCTTCCAGTTTGAAGAACAATGCGAGGAGGGCCAGGGCAATTGCAGCCGAACCATGGTCGCCCTTGATCACGGCGTTTCCTGCAAGTATCGACCCCAAGATGGCGAAGGTGCAGGAAGCGATCAACGAAATAATTCTATTCATAGGAAAGAACGGGTCCTTCAGAGTTTGGACAGAGGGAAGGTGTAGGCGACGTAGCCGAAACCGATCAGAACCTCGCTGAGCACAAGGGTCCAGGCCGCTCGCGTCTTAGCCATCAGTGCGTATCCCACCGTGGCGATGAACACCAAGGTGCAAATTTAAATCGCCGTAAACATGGTTCGCTCAAGTGAATTCAGGGAAAAGGCGGTATCGGCGCTCCGGCGGCGGCGTCCCACTGCCACCATTTGCCGGGACCGTACTTCTCGTCGTAGTGAGCGATCTTCTGCTCTTTGCGTGCCGCATAGTCTGGATCCGTCAGGCCCCAAACCTCCATTGGCACGATCTCACTGCGATCGCGCAACCAGAAGTCGGGAAAGACATGCTCGGTCCCGGCATCGAATCGGAGCGGCTTTTCGAAGCGACGCTCGGCTGCGACCAAGGCAGCCACCACCGCGGCCTCATAGCCCGAATCGACGGGGATCCATTGAGGGGTCACGGTCATGAGGGCGAGATCTACAACCCGCGCCTTCATCGAACCTGCGGCGGGAGTGGGAACGTCTGTCTGTGCGATGGCAATGACCATGTCACCCGACATCCATCCATTTATTTCGGCCATGAAGCGGCGCTGCAAGACTTCCCAGTCCTCTGCTGAAAGCGTGAGGTGTGGGATGCCATGAAAGCCCATGATTGGCAGTCGTCCGGCCGCTTCCATGCCAGGCTGGTACTGTGCCAAGGGCGCAACGGCAACCAGGCGGCGGCGCCGGTTCATCGCTTCAGTGGATTTCGCCTTGTTCAGTCCGGCCTGCTGCCCGTCAGCCGCCGTCGCAGCAATCACCAGATTGCTGGACAAGCGAACGCGACCCGCAAAAGTGGATGAGGCAACACGCAATAGGTGGTAGTGCACGAGGCCGACGCTGCGTTTGCCATTCATGGATGGCGCCCAGGCATTGAAGCCGGCCTCCGTCCACAAGTAGTGGAGCAGGCCGAGCAATGTCATGCTTGCCTGGCCAGATCGGGCGCGAGCCGTTGCCATCTTCTTGTCAGCACCAGCAGCGGCGTTCTCTTCTTCCGGGGCTGCTGTCGGGCGTTGCTGAAGACCAACCTTGAGCTTGATCTTGGTATTGCCATCATCCAGCTCTTGCACCACGCCGCGCCTATATCCGCCAAGCCCTGACATTCCCGGATCGACGCCATAGTAGATGCAGTCCTCGCTATGATCCGGCCCGGTCTCCGGAAACCGTGCCAGGTGAAAGCGGTCGGAGTTCGTGCGGCTATGTATCGACAGCCGCTTATGGCCAGGGCCGAGACAGCAACAGCGGACGTCGGCCTTTCCGTGGGAAAGCAGCAGCACACGCTTCCAAGCCGCGACATGCTCTTCCAACGACTGAAATTCAGGGGAGTAGATCTGGGTCTTTTCGCCGAGGGCAATTTCGACCGGGTAGAGGGTTCTATCCATCAGTGCCAGCCTTTCCGCGAAGCAATGTCGCAGCGCGTTGTACGAATGAGAGGAAATCCGAGCGCTCGTGCTTGAGCGTTTAGCTGCTAAACGATTCGGAGGCTCACGCACGAGACATGTATGCCCAAACCAACACAATGGCTAACGTGCCAACTGTCCCGACCGCGATCAACGGCCATGCCTCGTTCTCGTTGTCGGCGTGAACGATAACGGCAACCACAATCAATCCCTGAAATAGGATGAAGAGAAGAAACATCAGATTGGACGACACGAATCCTCCATGTGGAAACGATAAATTCGCGGCCCGCAGTCGACTCGGGCAGAGGCAAGTCGGGCATTCGAATCGGAGCGCTCGTGCGTAAGCGTTTAGCGGCTAAACAGAGTTAGCGATTTCGCTTCGTTTGCGTATGTCGGTGATGGAAACGCCAGCGCGCTCATAAATTCGGCGGAAGATGAACTTGCGGTCGCTGCACTTCATGTTCCATACGCGCCGGCTTTGTTCGCCATCAATTTGTTTCGCGGCAGCTACGAATAGATCTTCCAGAAACTGATCGTTGGCGTGTAGCCAGTGGGCAAGACTGGCGCAATGGTCGAGTAATTCGGGTGCGCGTGCGTGGATTGTTTCGGCAATTTCCACGCTTTCGGACAGCCGCTGGGCTATACCTCCCTCACCTCGACGCAAAACAGCCAGGATTCCGCCCAAGAACTCATCCTTTTCCCTGAGAACTTTCTGGCAATGCTTCCGTTCTTCGGCGGCTTGAATACGGTATAGATCTAGGACCGCACACAAGCGCCAGCATCCGTACCCCAGCACTATGCATAGAACTGCCGTTAGGGCCAAGGCGCCCGCCAAGATGCCAAGCATCCGCGTCTCCTTTGCGATTGTGGTTGAACTTGAGAGTGATGAGATCATCCGAATCGGTGCGCTCGTGCGTCAGCGTTTAGCTGCTAAACACGCACTTGCCCGACGGGCGCGAACGCCGATTCGGATGCCGCCGCCGAGATACCACAACGTTGGCGGCTTCCTGCCGACTTGCACGGCGCAGACAAGTTGAGACCCTGCCTGGTCTTCGCCTGACCCGTTACTCGCCACGGGAGGCATGCTGATAGTGCTGGGGCGCTCGTTGACGGCCTTAGAAGAAGTGCCTCCCTCACAGGATCCGCCAGATGAAGCAGGGGGTTCTTCGAACCTCACCTCGCTTTGTTCGAGATCTAGGTGGTCTTCCAGGCTCGGCGCCTGGACAGATTTTTTCAACCCGGTGTTGTGCACCTGGTCGGACTTCACGGGCCTCTACTCGACCCCCTAGATTTTTGCCGCTTGTTTTCGTCCCCAGGGCCTTTCATTCCTCGCGGCCAGCTCCCCTTGGCGTCGCTTCGCAGCGGACGCGGGACGGTACTACTGTTGCGCATTGTTAAAGAGCGTGTAGATTTGACTGTACTCTTTAGTACATATGCAGTCAATACCTTTTGGTACATAATTCAAAATGTGCTCTTTTCGCGACAAATAGCAATACAAGATACAATGCGTCACATAGACGATAGATTTTCAGCCGGCGTCAGTCGGCTCGTCCGCGATCCGGTGCGGACCAGACCAGTCGTAGTGCGGTGCGGGTGGTGGCTGAACTCGCCAGTTTGACGCTGCAGTTCGCAGTTCGTGCGTGGGATCTATGCCGATCTTTTTTTCTGCATAGCACCAGCGATGAACTCAGACACGCGGATGTCCAGTTCGGCCCGCTTTTCGGGGCTGAGCAGCATGAATTCGTCGTAGGAAGAGTGGCGAAACGGCCAATGAGTGGTCGCTGCCTTTGAAGGAGCGGGGCGGCCGGCCTCCGTTGCGGCGGCGGTACCTACGATGCCCTCCAAGTACCGCAAGGGCATTCCCGTCTGTTCTTCAAGATTGCGCGCACGGCGGGAGCCAAAGCTCTTCGTGCGCAACAACTGGGAGATTTCACTCTCATTAAGGCCATGGGCCAGGCAGAACGCGCGCGTGCTCGGGTAGTGCGTGGAAATCCACGCACGTAACTGGTCCCGGCGGACCTGCATTTCCTGTGCAGCGGCGTCCATGGCGCGGATTCTGCATTAGGTACACCCGCTTTACCAAAAAGTACAAGACATCTGTTCCAAATAAATGTACTATTTGGTACATATGAACGCCGCCAAACGATTCCCCCGCATCGAGCCACTGATCGAATGGCTCAAGAAGACGCCTCTGGATCAAGCCAGAGCCCAGTGTGCTGCACAGCAAACGAGCTGGGAATACCTCCGTCAGATCGCATACGGATACAAGCTCGTCGGGCCCAGGAAGGGCGTGGCCATTGAGCGCATAACCGGCATCTCCAGGCAATTGCTGCGTCCCTCGGATTACTGGCTCGCCTGGCCCGATTTGCCCGAGCCCGAGCCGCTTTCGCCAAATCCCCACCCCGACTGTGCCGACATCTAGTGGTTTAGCCGCTAAACGCACGTCATATCTCATTTACGAGGTAGAGCTCATATGCAGACTATTGTGATCGCCAACGGCAAGGGCGGCGTCGGCAAGACAGCTGACTCCGCACACATCGGATTCCATGCCGCTGAAGAGGGCCTGAAAACCTTGGTTGCCGACCTGGACACCGGCAACCTCTCAAAAACCATGCGCGGGCATAGGCTGGAAATGCCGGCGAGTGTCCTGTTTCAAGACGACGTTCCCGTCATACCGGAAGCCAGGGGGCCGCTCTCCCTCTTGCATGCGGATCGACTGCTGGCCAACGTAATCTACATGTCTATTGACCGTGCGGTCACAAATTTCCGGGTAAATCTCGCCGAGTTCGAGAAGCAGGGCTTCGACTTGTGCGTGGTCGACACGCCCGCAAGCATTGGCATTGCGACCATAGCGGCCTTGCGTTGCGCGGACGCGGTGATCAGTCCGGTGGAGATGGAGGACTACAGCATCGAGGGCATCAAGGACATGATGCGTGTGATCATCGGCGCCAAGCAACACAATCCCAAGCTGCAGTTCTTGGGGATCGTGCCCAATCGCGTTGACAGGCGGAATCCGCGCCAGGTCAAGCACCTGGCCGAAGTACAAGAAGCTCACGGAAAGCTCTTGGCACCAGTGGTCGTGGGACTGCGCACCAGCGTGGCAGACGCTCTCGCCGCCGGCGAGCCTGTGTGGAACAGCAAAAAGACCACAGCACGGGCCGCCGCTGCCGAGATGCGTGCTCTTGGCGACCATGTCCTGCAACGCATGGGAGTAGCGCAATGAACGGGTCAAATGACACGCAATTCGGTGGCGGCCTCGATCTGGCTGGATTGGGCGACCTCGCGTCGATGCTGGACGGCCCGCAGCAGAACGTCGGCTACCAGATGTACGACATCGCTCGGATCCATCCCGACCCGGACAATCGTCGTCGTGCTTATAACAATGGGCTCAGCGCGGAAAGTATCGCGGAGATGGCCGCGACCATTCGGGATAGGGAAAGTCAGGGCAAAAGGGGGGTGATGGTGCCCATCTCGTTGCGCCCGCACCCCTCCATTATTGGCGATTTCATGATCAATCACGGTCATCGCCGCTACCTGGGATCGATAGAGGCGGGGCTTAGCCAGATCCCTGCATTCGAAGATCCTGACTTCGATGACTTCGATCAAATGATTGAGAACCTCCAACGCGAGGGACTCAGCGGTCGCGAAGCAGCGGACTTCATTGGAGGCAAACTCGCCGAAGGTATGACGCAGGCCGACATCGCACGCAAACTGGGCAAATCCAAAGCCTGGGTGAGCATGCACGTGGCAATGCTCGACTTGCCTGAGCCGGTCGCCGAGGCGGTGGCCAATGGGCAAGTCACAGACGTGACGTTGGCTAAGGAACTGGTAGTTGCCCACCGTGAGAATCCGGACGCAGTGGAAGAGCTGCTCAGCTCGCCGGTGCGGAAGCCCACTCGCGCAAGCGTGAAGGCACTACGGCAAGCCGCAGACAGCAAGCCAAAGGTGACGTCGCCAACCCCAGCTGGCCACGGCGAACAAGATGAGCAGCCGGCGGAAGGCGAGATCACCGCGCAAGGCTCAAAGCAGGCCGTGTCTGGCGAAAATCCCGGCGAATCGCCCTCGGCAGACGAGGTGCCTGCGCATGTGCGCGAGGAGTTCGACCGTATGCGGGCACGGCGAGATCAAGACGCTTGCGATCGCTCAGACCCTGCGTTAAAGAAGTCGGGGATGCAAGCCCTCCAGCGCCTGATAGAAATCGCGCGCCGGGATACACAGCAGAGCAAGCGGGTGGCTGACTTCCTCCTCTCCTGGTGGAACGCGACCAGTTGCGGAGGGTTTGACTTGAGCGACTTCTGGAGCGTCGACGCCGAGATCGCGGACGATATGGTCACTGTCATCGGACTGATCCGTCGCTCGCGAGCATATCCGGACACCTTCGGCACTCAGGTACACGACCAATTCAAGGCGCTAGTGACCTTGTGGCGCCCAGCACTAATAGCCAACTGATCATGAATCTGCATCTGGGCAACAGTTTAGCTGCTAAACACTCTTGTCGCCTTTAGCCCGCGAAGCAGCATTTACAACGCTCTACTAAGGATTGCGATATGCCGGATCAAACAATCCCCACCTTGTCCGAATTGCAGGCATTGCACGGACGGATCTTCGCCACGCTGACGGCACAAGAAGCCCTTGTCATGGACTTCTATCGTCGGCAAGGCCGGAAGTTCGACGTCGTCGTCGGAATCATTAATGAGGCCGATCCGATCGAGGTCGCCACGGCCCGCACGAAAGCGGAGGCAGACGAGATCATGAAGCAGGCCAACAGCCGCATCTCCGTCACGATTGGTCCGACAGCCGAATCGGCATGGGCCAAGCGAGCTGGCCTACGGCGGGAATGTTGATCCTGGTTCGGCCCACTTCAATAATCACCCTACAAAACATCGAAGGAAGCACTGATGACGAAGGCGATCGCGAAAATCAACGCACAGATCAAGAAGCTGGAAGAACAGCATCGCCAGCTGACGCTGCGCAGGCGCGCGGACGAGATCAAGAACATTGTCCAGACGATGCGTGATTACGGACTGTCCCCACAGGACATTCTGCCGGCATTCGCTGGCGAGCAGCGAAGAAAGAAGACTCCCATAAAGCCCTCCCAACGCAAACCCCGCGGCCCGGTCGCGCCCAAGTATCGCCACCCGACAACAGGAGAAACTTGGACCGGACGGGGAAGGGCGCCGCGCTGGCTTGTGGCTGCAGAAAGTGATGGCGCCGATCGCGCTGAATACCGAATCTAATACCCTGGACTCGAAGACCATGAAAGACAGCAAGACAGGCAATCACTGCAATGGCTTGTGCGTCCTTGCCATTGCCTTCCTGGTAATCATCGGCACTCTCATGCTTTCGATCTTCTCTTCGGCCGTAGAAAGAGATGTCGATGGCGTTGTAGAAGGCATGTTCCTAATCGGCGCGGTAATCATGGCCTTCGGTGCAATTGCCCCCCTGCTTTTGCCCAAAGAGGACAGCGAAGAGAGCCGATCGGGCGTTCGAAACCGGCAACCAGGGTCGAACAGCGACCAGGACTGAGCTCCAACAAGGAATGAAGACGATGTTCGAACGAATTGACCGACTGATTACGAATCACGACTTCGCCTTTCAGGCCTGGTCCGACCGGTACGGAAAGGGAGTCTGGGCAGCGCTCGGCCTGTGGGAGAACATGGTCGACACGGTTCGCGATCTTTCCAGCGCGGGCGACCTCGACATGATTGCCGCTACCGAGTACGTGTTCAGTGTCTCGTGGCTCCCAATGTTAACGGGCCGCACGCTGAATGAAGCGATGGCCGCTCTCGAAGAGAAGCTGGCCAGCCTCCCGCAAGATCAACTGAATCGCGGCTCTGAATGGGCGGCCGCAGTGCAGCGTGCGATCGAAGACCTGCGCGATTCCTGGGAAGCCGCAGATGCCTACGGTGATCTTGATGGCAAGCTTCCGACGCTACCGGCCAAATTCAACGATCTTGTCGCTGCGCGGTGATATGTAAGGGACAGGGCCGTAGTCGTCAAAACCGCCGGACATGCATTTGGCGAGACCTATGGCGCGGATATTTAACATGAGATCGGAAAACTGGATATGTATAGCTTCTTTGTCATCGTTGCCGTGATCAGTGCGGTGGTGGGTGTGGTCTGCGTTGTGAGGGGCAGTCTGGCTGGTGGCTTCGTCGCGGCATTTTTTCTTATGGTTGGGCTCGTAGGCGTCGCTGTGATGCAGATGCACTGGGATCATTGCGCCGGCATGCCCTTTGTCACTAAGTGGTGCGGTTAACGAAATGGTTGCCACGGAATCTTGTCCTACGTAGGCGGGAGGTAAGGAATACTCGGAATGAATCGTGGGTATGGGCGCGACCAATTGAAAGATCGATAGATTGGAGTGTTTACCTGCACTACAATCATTAATCAGGAAACGTAGGGCTTTATCATGATCGACTGCAAGGAACAGCACGAGCGTGAGCGTGCGATCCACATCGCCGTGGCAAACCAGCGCCTCGAGGGCCTGGAACCGGACGCGATCACAATCGCGGAGCTGGGCCGGGTCGCGAAGGGCGAGCTGACTGTCGAAGAAGTGCTGCGGAATCTTCGAAGAAGAATCGACGCAGGCGAATTCCAACAAGTGCCGGCCAAGTAGGCCGGCATTTTTTTCAGCTGCGCTAAGAGTTCGAAAATGGCGAAGTATCCAGTCCGCTCCAGCGACCCCTATCTTGACGAGCATTCAGGGATTCTAAAAAACCGCTTCGGCATCACTGACCAGGCCGAACTCGATCGCGTGGAAGCCACCTTCGGTCTCGTGCGCGCTTATGAGCTGGTGGAGAATCCTGTAGCAGGTAAGTTCGACCTGGCGCATCTGCAGGCGATCCACAAGCGGCTGTTCGGAGACGTTTACGAATGGGCGGGAGAGATCCGCTCCGTTGACATTTCGAAGGGCCAGACACGCTTCGCCAACTTTCAGCAGATCGAGAGTTATGCGCCGGAGATCACACGGCCCTTGCAACGCGAGCAGCTGCTGCGTGGACTCAATATCGACACCTTCAGCGAGCGCGCCGGACACTATCTCGGGGAGCTGAACGTCCTGCATCCATTTCGTGAGGGGAATGGGCGAGCTACCCGCGAGTTTGTCGGCCAGCTGGCCCGCGGTGCGGGTTATGCCGTGGACTGGTCGGGTATCGAACGATCAGAGATGATCCAGGCGTCTATAGAGGCCTATGAGGGAAGCTCTAAACGTCTCGCGGGACTCATCCGCGCCAGTCTCGTCGACATCGATAAAGAACGGGCATTGGACCTGGCTATGTCTGTTGCAGGGGAACAAGTGCAGATCTCTCCAGCGGCACCAGGTCATGCTTACGAGGGCGTGGTCGTGGGGTCAACAGAACGCTACGTTGTGCAATCGCTGGGCGAAGAAATGGTGCTTCATACGCGGCAAACGCTTCTGAACACTGAAATGCTTGTTCCTGGCCAGGTCGTGAATATTCGCTATCCGCATGGTGGCGTCGGCCTGGTTGAAGGGAAAGGCACTCTCCAGCTCAACAACATCCTGCAGCACAATCATTTGCGCACGCGTGATCCAGATCTTGAGCGTTGAGGTCCGTGCGTTGCCTTGCGTCAGCATTGCAAAGACAAACGCAAAAAGCTCAACCCCGGACCCATGGATATGTGGATGATCGCTACGCGACCGCCCATCTCGCTGCGCTCGGCCCATGGACAACCCTGCTGGACAAACGGTGGACAGGCTACGCCTGACCACGCGCTTGCCCACAGGGTATGCCCACCGGCTCCTGGGCTTCACCCACATACCCACCGGCCCCCAATTAGGTCCCAATTTGAAATACGGACTTCAAAACAGGCTTACTAATGGTGGCGAGGCAGAGCGGGTAGGCCTAAAGGAATTTTTTCAAAGCCGCGGATACGCCCAGGCCGCAGAGAATCAATAAGGCGATTTTTGCTGCATAACGGTTCCAGAGTTGGCGGCAGGCCCAACGCACGGGAGATTTCTCGGCGTCATCTATGCGCTTCTGCAGGTATGCAATGTCGCATTTGTTTCCGGACGCCAGCTGTCTATATGCCGCAATCTCCATCCGCAACTCACGGATGTACTCCGGAACTTCGCGCACCTTGATATTCCGCTCCCACGTGTCTCGTGGTTTCAAATCCTGTGCGGCCATCGGGAGGGAGTGTCCATTAGCTTTGTTGTCGTCGTAGACCACATTCAAACCAAAGTTCTCGTAGAGCTTGTTGCGCCTCATCTTGTTGTCGACCCCTGCGGTGTCGTGGGCATGAAGCTTGTCTATGTAATCGTCCACAGACGAAAGCGAGACTGTTGAGACTGTGGCTGTTGGCCATTGCCGGGCCCATAGCACTACTTCATTCATGACATGAGTTCCGATCCGTCGGCTGCGGAGCGAGTTGTCTCTTACCATGACCTGTTGGCCAGTTATTGATACCGTGGCGTCGTGGCCACCTGGCCCGACGGAATAGCGACCTTCGAAGAATTCCTCAGTAGCGAATCCGAACTTTTCCATAAGCCGAACGGGTTCGAACGAGAGCCGAATGCTCGCAGTGATGATGCTGCCATCGGCTCGAAGGCTTCTACTCTCTGATCGTTCGACGAGCACCCACTCGACTGGATCTCCGTCAGGGCAATCGCGGTCTCGTACTTCAAGCAAGTAGATTCTCGGCAACGAGCCAGGCTTGGCCCGAAGTTCACGCTCAAAAGAAGGCAGCATAGTTGCAGGCTGGGAGTTCGGTAAGACCAGGAATTCTATAGAGTGATAGTGTTTAGCTGCTAAACAAAAGGGTGTCCGGTCGGGGGGAGCCGCTTCGCACGGCTTACTCACCGCGATGCGTAATGGAATCCATCAGGGTCTGTCGCTCAATCTCTTCTCTTACGCCAGGATCCTCCAGCATGCGCTGGGCCAGCCGGCGCAGATACACTCGTATTTGGAGAGGGGTCTTCGGTTCTTGGGCCATGGCCAGCAGCGCGCTCCGTAGGCGGCAGTTGAAATCGCGTTCCCGACCGATCTCCCAGGCCAGCTTGGCAATGGAGGCGCGGATCGCATCCCAGCTTTCACCTGGGAAGTCATAAATCAAGCGGATATCCGCGCCGCATAGCGGCTTGCGGAACCGCTTCATCGGCGCCTCTACGAATCCTGGTATCTCTCTGGATGCACTGACGTGCCAATCCTCGCAGGTCCAGATATCCCGGTCTGCGCCGGCGGCGAACGCCCAGCGCTTGCACCCACGTTCGGGCGAATCATGGGTAGGGCTGAGCCTCGGGTGGCCGCAGTTCGCCTTGGTCCAAATCAGGCCACGGAAGTGCGCACAGCAGAAACAGGTGTGGTTGGCGGGATTGGCGCCGTTTGGGGCTGGCATATGAATACTGTATAAATATACAGTATTTGTACGACGCCGGCACCGATAAGTCAAACGTGCTGCGTGCGGCCTCAAGCCGCCAAGCGGTGCTCGTAGTAAGGGCGAGGGCGGTCATCCAGGATCTCGTAGCACGCGGCCAGGTTGCGGTGGTCTGGATTCAACCACGCATCGATGTTCTCTGGCTTGATCTGGACTATGCAGCGGTCATGGCCAGCTGCAGCTACCTCAGGCGGTGGTTCGTCTGTGATCGCCGCGAACGAAAGAAGGCGCCCTTCGGGACCTTTCCATTCCGACCACAAGCACGCAATGATCATCTCCTGGGCTGGCTCAGGAGTGAACTCCAATATCACGCTTTCTTCCTTTTCATCCGGCGCCAGCTCGCGCTGTTCCAATGCATGCTTGGCCACGTGCTCATAGAACTTGTGGACGATCATGATCGCGTGGGTGTACCCAAAGGTGTTGCCCCAGTAACGCTCGAGGCTGTCCCTCCTCGCGTTGTAGGTGCCGGGGAATCGCACGTCATAGCTCGCAGGCTTTCCAGCGAGCCTGCATTGATAGCGCATAGGTCGGATGATCCGGTCCTGACCGTGACCCGTTATCACCGGAGCATAGGAGCCAGGGAAGATCCGGCTGTCAGAGGGCTGCAGCTTGTCGCTCTTCAAGCGAGAAAGCTTTGCCAATGCGCGCTCGATCTTGTTCGATGCGATGCGCACGTCATTCTGGGCCTTTTTGGTCACCTTGGTTTGCAAGCTTCGCTCCGCATTGACCAGGCGCGTGCGCTGCGAGAAGACCAGCTCCTCGAGCTGGCGCGACTCCAATTCGTCCCACTGCTCCACAGATTCTGCAACCACCGCTGCAGGTCCCCCATCCGATGCACTGAAGGACAGGTCCAGCGCCCGAGGCGTTAATGGCCGTGAGCCTGTCGGGTGGTACAGGTAAAGATTCACGAACTCGTCAAAATCAACAGTGGCGCGATAGCGGCGCCCGAGCTTCTTGTAGGCAGCTTCAACCTGCGCGGAATAGCACATAGAGGCCTCGCTTCGAAAGAATTGGCCCCCAAACGGAGCCTACGCAGCGTATTGGATTCAATTCTACGGCGCTTGCCTGATTGTCCGCATCTCGCCAGGTCCTATCGAAGCGAGGCGCGTTCGCGCAGGGCATGAAAAAGCCCGAACCAAACGGTTCAGGCTTTTAGGCTAAGCGCCATTCCAACCCGGGCAGGAGCCCTGGGCGAGGTGCCGTCGTGGGGCAGGGCGCAGTCAAATCGTCAGGCCACTACTCCAAACGCAAGACTTCGACGGATCAATAAGCCTTTCCTTCGCTGGGCTTGAACTCGCCGCTGGTCGCCTTCTTATCGGCAAGGGCCCTGGCCTCTTGCTCGGATTGACCACAAGCGGTTAGTAGGGCGGCGGCGGCCAGCAGCGCGGCCAGGTTCTTCATCAACATGGGGTCTCCAGGTAATGGGATGAATCTTCTTGATGCGGGAAAACGGCCCGAGTATTTCACAGGTCATCAAGCACTGCACGGAGCACACAGTCGCATGCCTTGCGGTTCCGGACAGACTCGGCACGGCGCGCGGCTTTATAGCCGCGCCGAGTCTTTCAAGGGCTTTCGCGGCATAAACCGCTCGCTTGCGCTCGCTATTTATTCCACGTCCCTTGACCGGCCCCTCCTGGCCTGCGCCCGCCTGCCCCGTGCAGTGCAATGCAGATCGGCTGCCATTGCTGCACGTGAGGAGCCATCCATGAGCCGCGTCGTCCTGGGCGATTGCCTGTCGATTCTTCCGACCTTGCCTGACCGTTGTGTCGATATGGTGCTGACGGATCCGCCGTACCTGGTGAATTACCAGGATCGGGCCGGGCGCAGCATCGCAAACGATATCAATGACGATTGGCTTGCGCCGGCGTTCAAGCAGATTCACCGCGTCATGCGCGACGACACCTTGTGCATATCGTTCTACGGCTGGAATCGGGTTGACCGTTTCTTTGCCGCCTGGCGGGCGGCAGGCCTGCGCGCCGTGGGTCATATCGTGTTTGCCAAGCAGTACCAATCCAAGGCCCGGTTTCTCGGGTATCGCCATGAAGCCGCGTACCTGCTGGCCAAGGGACAGCCGCCCGTGCCGGAAAAGCCGCTTCCCGACGTGATGCCCTGGAAGTACTCGGGCAACCGCCACCACCCGACGCAAAAGCCCGTCGAATGCCTGGCGCCCCTCATTGAAGCATTCACGCAGCCGCGGGGGATTGTTCTGGACCCCTTCGCCGGCTCCGGCTCGACGTGTGTTGCTGCGCGCCAAGTCGGCCGCCGCTTCTACGGCATTGAGATGGATCCGAAGTATCACGCAGCCGCCATGGAGCGTTTGCACCTGGCCAACCAAGAGAGGATTGCAGCATGAACCAGCAGACCAACGACAACGCGGGACTGCTCGCATATCTCAGGGGCTACGGCCGCAACAACCCGAAGGGCTTGGAGGATATCGCGGCCTATCCGGGCTGGGCGTTCCTTGCCTCGAACGATGCCCATCGCCGGATGGAGAAAATCCTTGAGTCCTTGCCTCTACACGAGGTGATGGCCATCGCGAACCACGAAATAGACCTCAACGAATTAGCCCGCCAGGTGCTGGCCGAACAGGGCGCGAAATAGATCATGGCAAAACCGATACTGTCCGAAGCTGCGCAGCAGGAACTATTGCGGATTGCTCGCGAACATCTGTTTTTGGAGACATTGGAAACCCGAAAGCACGGCAGCCTGGACTTTAAAGAGCAGGCGGTATGGTGCATTCGGGATGCACTAGAGGCGGCTTATCTGGCCGGCATGGTGGATCACCACCGATCCAAGTAGCGCCCAAGGCGCGAAAGCCAGCGGCCCGGCGCACGTCGGTGCGGCCGCTGGCGGCCAACGCGAATAGAGGGCCGGCGCCCGCGGCGCCGACCAGCGCAACCCCGGCCGAACTGCGGAAGTTAGAGCCCGCGCCAGAGGGCGCGGGCTAGAGGCGCTCGCCGCGCGGCACGACTGCGCCTCTCTGGCCCTGGTCCTCGCATGCCTGGCCTGCGAGTCGCAGAGCCCTACAAACGCCGACTGTATCACTACGTTCCTCGTTCCAAGGGGTTCGCTGCGCCAGGTGCTCACCCGTTCGGTGCTCGGCCTTCGGCCTGCGCTCCGCGTGCGGCCTCCGCTCCTGCCCCTTTCCAGTCGTCACTACGTGATCCAGATCGGCACGGGCTCAGCGACTCACAGGACTGGCGGCAACAACCGCGAAGACAAAGTCCAGCGATTCCAGCCGTTCACGACCGGGCTAACGATCTACAGGCCCGGCCGGCCCAATGAAAAGCCACTACAGAAAGGAAGCATGGCATGGATACAACCCCGATCACCTCAGCGCTCACGGTCATTGATGAGTCGGCGATTCTGCCGCGAATTGAGGATCTGGAGCTGGCGCAGGCGGACGGCGAATTGACGGATGCGCAGCGCCATGAATTGACGGAGTTGCGCGGCCTGGTCGAGCAACTGCACGACTTCAGCAGCGATGACTATTTCTCTCCGAATCTCTATCGCTCTGACGTCCGCGTCCCGCCTGGCCCGGCCGTTGATTACCGGTGGGTGAAGTTCGACGGCCGCCAGTACCTCGCCATCGCCACCGAAGAAGCATAAACCCCCGCAATCCCCCCTAGCAAATCACCACGTAGAAAGAGAGCCGCGATGCAAACCATGACCGCTACCTACTCGCCGGAAGACAACAAGCTGCGCCTGCACACCATGCACCGCCTCGACCAGGCGACCTACGCCACCGTTTCCGCTGCTGGCTTTCGCTTCGCGCCGAAGCAAGATTTTTTCGTAGCACCGGCCTGGACGCCCGAACGGGAAGACGTGCTGCTGGCGCTGTGTGGCGAAATTGAGGATGAGCAAAGCACAGTCGCAGGCCGGGCGGCAACCCGTAGCGACCGCTTCGAAGGCTATAGCGATCGTCGGCTGGTTGAGGCAGAAGCTGCACATGCGCAGGTTGACTCCATTACCGCGCATATTCCCTTTGGGCAGCCGATTCTGGTCGGTCATCACAGCGAGAGGCGCGCACGCAAGGATGCCGAGCGAATCGAAAATGGCATGCGCAAAGCGATCAAGCTTGCTGAAACGTCGCGCTACTGGGACAACCGCGCCCGCGGCGCTGCGCGCTACGCTGCGATCAAGGCGGATCCGGGCGTGCGCGAACGCCGGATCAAAGGGCTTGAGGCTGAGGCGCGCAAGTTCACCACAGATAGCAAGGCAGATGAGGCACTCCTGGAACTGTGGAAATCTGAGCTGACTATGGATCGAGCGCTTGCGCTGGCCAACTATTCGCGCATCTATCGCAGCTTCCCGCTGGCCGAGTATCCCCGCGCTTTGCCCGCCAGCCAATACGAAGGGCAAATGGGCCTCTGGAGCGCGCTGTCCGAAGGAGTTGTTTCTATCGAACAGGCCGCGCTTCTGGCTCAGGAAACCTTGCAGGAACGGTTGGCGCGGGCTCGTCGGTGGCTGCATCACACCGAGGGTCGCCTCGCTTACGAGCGCGCCCAGCTCGAAGAGCAGGGCGGCGCCACGGCGGCGCGATTCGAGTTTGTGCGCGGTGGTCAGGTCCTGGCGCGTGACGAGTGGTTGACCATATTGCGCATCAACAAGGGCGCCGGCGGCGCGATTGTTTCCCTGACGACCTCCGCGCCGCGATTCATGGGCACGGCGGCGCAATTCCGGGTTCCGGTGGAAAGGGTGAAGGACTACCGCCCGCCCGTGCACGGCGGCGCTACCAATGCCGCAAGCCTGCCCCCCATCGTCAACTACCCTGCGCCCGGTTTCCGGGAAATCACCGCCGCTCAGTGGAGCGCAATCAACCGGGATTACAAGGGCGTGCGCACTGAGCCGGCCGCGGCCGACCATGGCGCATATCGCTATCGCCGCGCCATGTTCTTTGAATCGGGCGGCTCCGTTCTTGCGCATGTCTATATCACTGACAAGAAGCGCGTAGACATCCCGGCCGCGATGAAGGAGCCGCTCGCCGCCTAACAGACGCCGCCGCCGTCGCAGACCCCGCGCCGGCGGCGCTACCGAGGAATAGACGATGTACACAACGACAAGCGGCCGCACGGAACGGGAAGCCCGCCGCGCTCGCATACTTGGGCTGTCGCACAATTTGCAAGCTGGCGTGCACCCGATCGCCGCAAATCAACTTTTTGTCAGCGGCGCCGCGTTGGCGGACCAGGTTGTCACGCTAGCGGACATTCGACCCGGCGCCCGCGTCTTTGATTCGAGCGCCGGGACTGGGGATCTTCTGGCGGCCGCCGCCAGGATCCGGCCCGGTGTACAGCTGCTGGCAGTCGAAATTGACGCCCGCCTTGCGGCGGGCCTGCGTGCACGAATGCCCGAGGCTTCTGTGACGGTCGCTGATTTCCTCGACGTTGACCCCGCTGCGCTCGGCCTGGTCGACCGCATAGTGATGAACCCGCCGTTTCGAAATGGGGCGGACATCAAGCACATCGAGCACGCCCGCCGCTTTTTGGCACCGGGCGGCCGCTTGGTGGCCATTTGCGCGAACGGGCCTCGCCAGCAGGAGAGTCTTCGCCCAGGGGTCTTGGCTGCCGGCGGCTCCTGGGAACCGCTGCCATCTGATGCATTCAAGCATGCGGGAACGGCGGTCCGAGCTGTCATGCTGAGTTTCAGCGTATGACGTTGGAAGCAATAAAAAAGTCGTATCCGAATTATCTGAACTCCTTCCGGAACATTCAGCCTTCTGCATGCGGCCGCAGCGTGGTCCTAGATACACCGTATGGCCAAACGGACTAATTCACCAAAAAAATGCGGGTTTTTCCGGCGTTTGCTTCACCGGCCCGCTGTAGACAATGGAAACTCGTTAACTGATTCAGGAGGATCAGAATGAGCATCATCTCCCAGGCCGTAGGGAAAATCTCAGGCGTGATGGCCGATCGCCATATGGAAAAATGGTGCGAGCAGCATCGGATGAATCTGAATAATGGCAAGCGCCTTGTCATCGGCGGCCTTCTCGTCAGCGAGTTTGGCTATCTTCTGCGGTATTACAGCAATGGCGCCTTGTCGAGCTTCGAGAACTTTCAAGCGATCGCAGACGCCGCCGATGGTTTAGTGGCGCAGTTTGAAGCTGATTTCGCAAATCCGCGCGAATATCAGAATCTCAACATCGGGCTGTCAACCGCGCAGGCCAATCTGAAGAATCTCATGATGATTGTCCGGACGATCGCGGAATACGTGAATGAGTGCAATGCACAGGGTTGCGAAGCCCGGCTTGCGCAGGGTGCGAAGTTCAACGGAAATTAGTTGAGTCGCGTTTTTTGAGTGAATCCAAGGCCGCCGGAATGGCGGTTTTTCTTTGTCCGGAATGTTTCGCATGGACAGCTGCAATATGGCGTGTCCCTGCGCCTAGCGGCTCCGGGCCGGCCTCTCGTGCTTCGCATCGAGCCTGGCCAAACACCGGCCAGTCTCGCCCCTTCGGGCTTCCATGCTTCCCTCCCTTCGGTCGGCTCACGCCTCCGCGCCTGTCGGCGCTGCGCACGTCGCGGTGCGACGTTTGCCCGGGCCTTCGGCCAGTTTGAGCCCTACGGGCTAGGGGCGCTCGCCGCGCGGCCGGCCCGGGATCGCTATCGAGCAGGCGCAATGCCTGTCCTGGCAGTTCGTCGCCCTAAATCCGCCGACTGTATCACTGCGTTCCTCGTTCCAAGGGGTTCGCTGCGCCGGATGCGCGCCCGTTCGGTGCTCGGCCTCTGGCCTGCGCTCCGCATGCGGCCTGTGCTCCGCCCCTTTCCAGTCGTCACTCCGTGATCCAGATCGGCAAGGGCGACGAACTACCAGGACGGGCGGCATACACCGCGCAGCCGCCGAACTGCGAAACCCGATCCGAAAACCTACGCAGGGGCTCGGAATCTTCAGTCCAGGTCAGCACAACAGACATTTTTTCGGGAGATCCACGATGTGTTCCAAGCAAGCCAACATAGCGGTCAAGTCGCAGCATCGGCTCATCAGCCTCTACACGCTGTCGAATTGCGCTGAATCGGAGCAGACGCGACAGGCGCTGGTCAAGCATGGCATTTCCTTTTCGGAGCGCAGCGCAGCCGATCAATCCCCGCCAGCCTCGCCTGTTGTCGCCACCATCGTCAAAGGCCAAATCGTTGCTTGGACGGGACACCGGCCCGACATGATCGAATTGCTTGCCGACCTTCTCGACCTGGGGCCGGTCCCGGAAGGCGGGCTGGCCTACCTGGAGCAAGCCGAAGAGGCGGTGTTGACCCGATTCCAGGTCCTGGTCGAGATCGAAAACCATCAATTGAACCACCAGGACTTTTTCGACGACTGCGGCGATCACCCGCTGTATCGGGGTTCCACGCTGCTGAATTGGCTGGGCTACTGAACCCTACTTGAAATGAAAAGGCCCCGTCCGGCGGCAACCGGCGAGGCCTGCATCCCAACCCCCCCTAGCAAGGAGAACTGCGATGAACCACGACTTTATCAGATTGGCGAACGACATGCGACGCGCCCATGCCCTGGGCCTGCCCTTTCGCATCCCGGCAATGACCATGCGCGACCTCGCTGCACTCTTCGCCATTGTGCAAGACGTCCCGACGACCTCGCAATTGCACTGATCCCGATAAATCGACCCCCGGAGTACACCCCATGAAATTCGATTCCAAAGAACTTGCCGCCGTCCACGCTGCCAGCATCCGTACAGAGATCCCGTATGCGCATTTGCGCCTCAGCGAAACCTATCAGGCTCGTCGCCCGCAGGATGCGAAGCAGGACCCGGAAATCCTGGAACTGAAGGCGACGATTATGGCGATGGGCGGCGTGCTGCATAACCTCGTGGTTGTCGCGTGCGCAGATGGCACCTATGAGGTCTGCGCCGGCGGTCGTCGCTGGACGTGCATAGGCTTGCTGATCGAGGACGGGGCCTTTCCCGCTGACTATGTTGTGCCGTGCCTCATCATCCCGGCCGAGTTCGCGCACCATGCCAGCCTCATCGAGAACATCGGCCGCAAGGCCATGCACCCGGCGGACACGTTTGAGAGCTATGCCCGCCTGCGTAGCGAGAATTGGACTATCGAAGCAATTGCGGCGGCGCACGGCGCTACGGAATCCGCTGTCAAGAAGCTGCTGGCGCTGGGCAATGTGTCGCCCGCGCTGATGCAGCTGTTTCGGGATGGCAAGATCGATCTGTCGGAAATGCAGGCCCTGGCCTCGGTGTCCGACCATGCCCGCCAGGAGGCTGCATGGAAGGCGGTGAAGCACCAGGGTTGGAACCGGGATGACGCGATCCGCAATCTGCTTTCGGAAACCGAAATGCGGGGCGATTCGCCTGCGGCGCGATATGTCACTGTCGCCGCCTACGAGAAGGCGGGCGGCGAGGTCCGCCGCGACCTCTTCGAGAACGACGCCTATCTGGCCGAGCCGGAGAAAGTACGCACGATGGCAGAGGCAAAGATGCGGCGGTCCAAGCTTGCGAAGGCCGTGGCAGGGGAGGGCTGGCTGTGGGTCGAGTACCGCGTTTCCTTTGAGCATGCAGACAAGAAGCCCTTTGGCGAGATCCAGCGCGTGCGACAGGAACCGAGCAAAGAGCAAGCCAAGCGCATCGATGGCCTGAGAAAGAAAATCGAAGCGGCCCAGGCCAAGCTTGCCGAACTGAGTTCCATTGAGGGTTACGACGAGGCCGATCTGAGCAAGGTGCGCGGCTTGATACGCGGTTACGAAGGCGAGGTTCGCTCCATCGAGGGCGAGCTTCTCGACTATCCGGCGAACTTGAAGGCGTTGTCCGGTGTGGTCCTGCACCTGAACTATCAAGGCAATCTGACGGCCACACGTGGCCTGATCCGCCAGGATGAGCGCGATGCGGTGTCGCAAATTCTGCGGACCAAGGCGGGCGGTGCAGGGACGGCGCAGGCCGTGGATTTGCCCCCGGTCAAGACGCGCCCGGTACATTCGGAAGCCCTGACAAACCGCCTGCAAGCACAACGCGTGATCGCGCTGCAGGCTGAGGTCATGATCCGCCCCAATCTGGCCCTGTGCCTGCTGGTGGAACAGATGCTGGGTGATATTGACTGGAACCGCCGCAGCGCCAGCGGCGATACGTTCGATTTCTCGGCACGGTCGGCACATCACGAATTGACGAACACGGATCCGGATATCAAGGACAGCGCCGCTTGGGCGACCGTGCAAGAGCAAATCGCACTGGTGACGAAGGACATACCCGAGGACGACGGCGCAGTCCTGCCGTGGCTTCTAGCGCAGTCGCAGGCCGATGTAATCTCCATGCTTGCAGTGTTGACCAGTGCGACGATTTATCGTCATCGCAGCCATGCACACGGCACGGAAACCGGACACCTTGACCGGCTGTCGGAAATTGTCGGCCTGGACATGAGCAAATGGTGGCAACCCACGGCCCAATCCTACCTGGCGCACGTCTCCAAAGAGCGAATGGCTTCTGTTGTCGCGCAAGAGGTCGGCAATGAACAGGCGCAGCAGCTGTTGGCGATGAAGAAGGCCCAGGCGGCGGCTGCTGCTGAAGAACTGCTGGCCGGGAAGGGCTGGGTTCCTGAACTGATGCGCACTCAACCTCTTCTGACCGAAATGGCAGTGGAGCACCCCATGGGCGAGATGGAGGCGTAAGAATCATGTCCGCCCGAGGGAAACCTCGGGCGGACGGCACCAGTTGCCCCTGAGATAGCTATTGCATCGTGTATCGTTACGGGATACAATAACGAATGATCATCGGATTCCGCCACAAAGGTCTTGAGACCTTCTATCGCACAGGTTCAACGCGGGGCATCCAGGTCGCGCACGCCAGCAAGCTGAGACGGATTCTTGCCGTCTTGGACGTGGCGAAAGGACCGCAGGATATGAACATGCCCGGCTACAAGCTGCACCCGCTGAAAGGGGATCTTGCGGACCATTGGTCGGTCTGGGTCAACGGCAATTGGCGCGTGACCTTTCGATTTACCGAGGCCGGTGCCGAACTGGTCGATTACCAGGACTACCACTAGGAGCCAACATCATGATGCACAACCCTCCGCATCCGGGCGAAATTCTCCGGGAGGATGTTATCGCTGCCCTGGGCCTATCCGTGACCGACGCCGCTGAACGGCTGGCTATGTCCCGAGTGGCACTGTCCCGCGTGCTCAACGGCAAGGCCGGAATCAGTCCGGACCTTGCGGTCCGCCTGGAGCAGGCCGGGGCCAGCACCGCCCAGGCGTGGGTGGCCATGCAGGCTAACTACGACTTGTGGCAGGCATTGCAGCATGATCAGCCCCCTGTCCGGCCGCTGGCCGCTGTGGCTGACGCGCACTAACCCCCCACAACACCCGCCAATGCAAAAGGCCGCCCTAGGGCGGCC